>NZ_KQ960255.1:0-50038 GCF_001553125.1 Peptoniphilus sp. DNF00840 | reverse complement strand
TGAATAGTATTTTTATTAATACTACTGGATCGATGCTTGGTCTTCCGTTATCTAGTGAGTATTTATATTCTACTAATTCATAGATGAAATTAAAGTCTATGTATTTGTCTATTTTTCTTAATATGTGATTTTTTGGTACAAGTTGTTCTACTGATATGATCTGTACTTGATCTGTTTTTCTTTTATTGTTTTTTGATAGCATGTGACACCTACTTTCTTAATTCATTTTTACCCTTTTTTCTGTAAATTCAGATGATTTCATTAAAAAAAGCAGACTTTTTTGCCTGCTTTGTCATCAGTCTGAGGACTCACAAGAGTCCTTTCTTTCTCCTATTTAATAGTTTATTCGATTATCTCTTTCCATTCTTCCATATTATTAGATAATCTTAGATATTTATGAGTATGATAAGCTTCAACAAGTTCATAGTAACCCCAGTGTCCCTTGTAAGACATATCCTTATAATTATGAATTGAATTTTGATTTGCATCGATGAAATTCTTGTCAGGGAATCTGTCATACAATTTATTTAACATTGTGGCAACTTCTGCTCTTGTAATAGTGTTATCTGGTTTGAAAGTTCCATCAGGGTAACCCTTAATTCTTTCATTGCCATAAGCTTGGTTAATGGCAGCTTCAAACTTGTGACCTTTAACATCATCAAATGGAGCTACTGCACTGTTTTTCTTGTCAATATGGCTAATTAACTCGGCAAGTTCAGCTCTAGTAATCTTGTCATTAGGTCTGATGTTTTCGCCTTCTTTTTCTAACAAATAACCAGCCTTAAATGCCGCATTAATAGCACCATTGTACCAAAGATTTTCTTTAGTATCTTTATAAATCTTAGCAGACTTATCGCTTAAGTCTAATTTTTGAAGTCTTGCGACTACTGCAATAGCTTCAGCTCTTGTCATATCACCATTAGGTCTAATTGTGTCATCAGGATATCCAAAGATATACTTGTCATGAATATTTTCTTTTTTATCAGCTCGAACAAATACAGGATAAGTTTCTATATATTCATGAACCTTTGGTTCTGTAGGTTCAGGAATAGGAGCTGACTTTTTAGAACATAAAACTGTAAATGTTACATCATCTGGGTCTCCACCTTTTTGTGAATAAAGAAAGTCTCTTCCACCTTCTTCTTGAATAGCCTTCCAATTTACAAAAAGAGAATATATATTTGTGTCATATTTTCTTCTTAGGACGTCATCTTTTAAAAGATTTGGTATAACTTCTCCAAATATTTCAGGATGCTTATCTAACATATAATCAATTGCATCTTTTATTTTTTGATTATCTTTGTTAAAGTGAAGAGTGCTTGTCCAAGTTTCATCTTGAACTACAACATCATTACCAAATTCTTTACGCAGTTCATCCTTATATTCATTCGCTACCCAATCGTCCACATCAGTAATAAATGTAAATAGTACTTTTCCCCCTAATTTACCCTTTATCGTATACTTTTCATTTTCTTTTGCTTCATCTGAAAATTTTAATCCTGGAATGTCTAAATAAAATGTAGAATCCACAGACCCAATAGTATTACTTAAATCATATAAAGATGGCATTTTTTTCTTTGCTCCTTCAGTTAAAGGCATCTCAATTTTTAAAATTGTTTCCTTACTATCAGGATCTGTACTTCTCTCAACTTTTGAAATGTAAAAAACATCTTTGGAACCTTTTAATTTTAATGATTTTTCATCTATATTTTTAGGAACTATTATTTCTTTAGGAAATCTCAAAGTAGTTGAGAAAACACTACCTAGATTGAGTGCTGGCCAAAACCTAAAAATTTGCATTTTGCTAAATTCTACGCCACCATTTGGCATTCCTATAAAAGCAAAGGGGTCTGTTACTGCTTTCTTAATACTTGATACATCTAGTTTTGTAGTTAAATTAAATTCTTCATCTTTGTTAATAGAGAAATACTTATTAGATCCGGTATCTTTCTCATTTGCCAAGATATCTCCATCTAATTTTTGATTTGCCGGAAAAACACTAACTTCTTGTGACCATTTAGATAAATCTATAGGAGATAAAACTCCCAAAAGTCCAAGGATTCCTTTGCCCTCCACTTGAATGGATTTAGATTTGTCAATTAACCTTAAATTTCGTTCTACTTCTGGAACATAATCCATAACTGTATCGCCTTTTTTATAATGGATTGCCATTGGAATCTCTACATTTAAGACAGGTTTGTTCCAATTTGCAGTTTCTGAATTTAAAGCTATATCTGTTTTTAATGTTTTAAATTTTGCTCTAAATATAAGAGTATTACCATCAATAATTGCTTCTTGTGGATCATATAATTGTGAAAGAAAACTATCTTCAGACCATTGAGCTTTTATTTCATCTTTGTTAAATTTCATATTTTTAGGTAACTTTACTTTAAGTTCGTAATAAGAATTTTCAAGATCCCAGTCAGTAGTATTCCATTTATTTGTAGCCTCAGCCAATTGTTCCTTTTTAAACTTATCCTTAGCTCCCCAATCATTTCCAAATTTCTCATCTAACTTTTTTTTGTCCTCTTCATTCCATTGATCATCTGGAACCCACATACCCATGGCTTTTCCCATAAATTCTTTGTAGGAATGTTCTAAAATGCCACCAGGTCCGAACGTATCGCTCGTTATTTTAAGTACATTTTTGTCGTCTTTGTCTTCAGTTATCTTCAAAAAAGTGTTTACATCTAAATTGTCCTTATCAATAGTAAATTCAACTTTGTTTTGTTTTTCAAATTTTGCACTTTCAATGTTACTAAGTTCTAGTTCAACCTTTCTTGCTTTCTCAGCAAAGACATTGAATGGCATAATGCCTACTAACATTACTAGAGCTAAAAATAAGCTCAATGATTTTTTAATTATTTTTTTCATTTGTAACCTCCTTTTATTAAAAAATCAAAAAGAGCAAGAAAACAAAGCTATTAAATAGCCAAATTTTCTTGCTCTTAAAAAATTATATTCAAATAAGGCGAATGAATTTATGATTTCGCCTGAATATACATCTATAGTTGTCTGTCTGTCTGTCTGTCTGTCTGTCTGTCTGTCTTGATTCTAAAGATTCTCCTCATATCTTGTCAAGTCCTTTTTTGGTCTTATATCATGAATATATCACTTTTACATTTTATTTTCAACATTGAAAAATATTTTAAAGAATAAATATATGTAAAAACTTGCCACTTAGGCAAGTCATCACACTAGGCTATCTAAAAACATCATTAATATAAATCCAAAAACTACCCCATAAGTTGATTCTCTCTCGTAGCCATTTGAGTGGGTCTCTGGTATGATTTCATCGCTTATTACAAAGAGCATGGCTCCTCCTGCAAGGGCAAGGATGAAGCCAAGAGTTGCAGAGAAGATGGAAACAAGTCCAACTCCTAAGAAGGCTCCAATGGGTTCAACAAGTCCTGTTAAAGTTGCAATAGCAAAGGCCTTCTTGCGGGTGTAGCCTTCACGAACAAGGGCAAGGGCAACTGCAAGTCCCTCTGGCATATTTTGTAGGGAGATACCAAGGGCAACTGAAAGACCATTTGCAATATTTTCACCGCCAAAGCTTACACCAGTTGCAAGTCCTTCTGGAAAGTTGTGGATGGCAATGGCAATTACAAAAAGCCACATCTTGGATAAGTTCTTTACCTCTGCTCCCTCATGCCTATTGTCTATTAAGTGCTCGTGGGGTGCAAACTTGTCTATTAGATCAAGTAAAAGAGCCCCGAAAAAAATTCCAAGTCCTGTTGACACAACTCCCATAGTTCCATTAGCTATCTCAAGACTTGGTATGACAAGGGAGAAGCAAGTTGCTGCAAGCATAACTCCTGCCGCAGCTGCAAGGAGAATGTCCAGTACCTTCTGGCTCACGCCCTTTGCAAAAAATATAGGGATTGCACCAACCCCTGTCATGAGTCCAGGCACCACACAGCCTAGTATAAGAAAAGTTAAATTCATTTAATCACCTTAATTAAAAGTTTTACATATTAATTATACCACATTAATAAATTTAATTTTTTGTAAAAAATAAAAGCACGAAGGTCGTGCTTTATTATAATTTTTTAAAATCTTATAAAGTTAAAAATTCTTATGAAGTTGAAAATTTTTGCAAAGTCATAAATTTTTATAAAGTTATAAATTCTTGTAAGGTCATAAATCTTTGTAAAGTTATAAATTCTTAGAAAGTCATAGACTTTTATAAGTTTATAAGCTATTAACTGCTCTTCTTATTCCACCGGCTAGCTCGTCAAAGAATTTTGAAACCTTGTCAAAGAGATCTCCTAGGTTAAAGTTTCTAATTCCACTGACAATTAAGTGTTTATCAATTCTTTGATTTCCAATAAAGATGGAAATGTTAAAAAGTTTCATTAGGATAAGAATTCCTGCTATTATTCCCAAAATTTTTAAAGCTTTTTTCATTTTATCACCTAGGTCTTTAATTCTCTTTCAATTTCTTCATAGTTTTCCATGTACTTCTTGCACTCATTTATAAAATTCTTGTCGTGATGAAAGAATCTTAAATGAACTAACTCGTGAAGGACAACTGCCTCAATTTGTTCCAGGGGTCTTGCTGCTAGGTAGAGATTTATTTTTATATCTCCCCTCTGTGGATAGCAGGTCCCCCACCTCATCTTCATCTTCCTTATCTCATAGGACTTGGCTGAGAGTCCCGTCAAGGCTTCGTATCTTGGAAAAATTTCATCCAAGACCTTATTTAGTTCTCGTCTGTAAATTTTTTCAAGTTCTTCTTCTGAGGTGAAGTTTACCTTCTGACCAAACAAGTGGTTCTTGTAGCGTCCCCTTCTCTCGTCTTCCCTCTTTAATCTCTCAATGACTTCCTCATTGTTTTCGATAAAGTCCTTTATGGCTCTGTCACTCATAGACCTTGGGGCAGAAATTTTTATTATCCCGTCTTCTACCCTCAGCCTAAGGGACCTTATCTTCTTTCTATTTATTTCTATATCCATTATATCCTATAATAGGGGAGATAAAAGTCTTGAAAAGGATTCACGTAGCTTAGTAAACTTTAATCTCTTGTCATAAGTTTCCTTAGTTATCTCTGTGCACTCTTCAAGATCTCTCTTAAAGTCTTCCTTTAATTTTTTATTTAATTCTTCGTCATATAAGAATGCATTGACTTCAAAGTTTAGTTCAAAGGACCTTATGTCAAAGTTTGCTGTCCCAACACTTGCTAGATAGTCATCTGAAATCATAACCTTTGTGTGAAGGAAGCCTCCTTCATATTGGTAGACGTGAGCTCCCCACTTTAAAAGTTCTCCCAAGAAGGAAAGTGATGCCCAGTGGACAAAGAGGTGGTCACGCTTGGCTGGGAACATTATGTTGACCTCAACTCCACTTAGGGCTGCAACCTTTATTGCCTTTAGGAGTCCATCATCGGGAACAAAGTATGGAGTTTGGATGTAAATCTCCTTCCTTGCAGAAGTTATTAATTTCTCGTAACCATTTCTTATGGAGTCTGCCTTGGTGTCTGGTCCACTTGTGACAATATTTATGTCTACTCCGTCTTCTATCTCTGGAAAAATTTCTGTAGTGAAGCCCTTGGTATAGTCTTCTGATGCAAACTTGAAGTCTAAGAAAAATCTCCAGGCAAGTCCATTGACTGCTGGACCTTCTATCCTTAGATGGGTGTCTCTCCAATAACCCATGGGACCCTTGGATACATATTCGTCGCCGACGTTGAAGCCACCAACGTAACCAATCCTCTTGTCGATTACAGCAATCTTCCTGTGGTTTCTGTAGTTGATGTGGGTGTTGATCTTGTCAATAATACCTGGAAAGAAAATGGCAAACTTAACTCCAGCCTCTTCAAGAGACTTCCTGTCCCTTAGCTTCATCTTCCTAACACCCATACCGTCAACTAATAAGTACACGTCAAGGCCTTCCTTGGCCTTTGACTTTAGTATATTCATAAATTCAGTGGAGAGTCCATCTGATTTAAAAATATAATATTGAACGTAGATAGTGTGTTTAGCTTTTCTCAAGTCTTCAAAGAGGGCTGCAAACTTTTCTACTCCGTCGTTAAATATCTTTACCTTGTTGTCAGTGTAGAGCATTTCGTTTTCTGCCTTATTGAACATCTCAACCATATCAATGTGGTTGGCAGTCCTAGCTTTTGAAAACCTAAATTTCTTCTTTTTTATATCTATTAATTGAGCCTTTGCTTCCTTGCTTAGGATCTCGTCCTTCTTATGTTTACCCTTAAATATTTTGGACTTTGAAATGTCCTGTCCTATAAAGAGGTAGAGGACAAAACCAAGAAGGGGCAGGAAGTTAATAGCCATTACCCACAAGAGGGTGGATACTGGCTTCTTGTTGTCAAATAAAATTATAAAGGTGGATACTAATAAGTTTACAATAAATAGTAGTGAATAAACTTGAGCAAAGTTTTTAAGCATCCCAAAATATGCACTAAACATCTTCCACTCCTGTCCAAAGATTATTTATTTTTCTTTGATTTATATCTTGTTTGTGAGTTTAAAATTTTCTTTCTAATTCTAAATTCATTAGGTGTAATTTCTATTAGCTCGTCATCTTCAATAAACTCTAGTGCTTCTTCAAGACTCATCTTCTTAACTGGAGAAAGTCTTAGGGCTTCATCAGAACCTGATGCTCTGACGTTAGTTTGTTTCTTTGACTTAGTAACAGAAACTTCAATTTCAATTCCCTTTGGTGATTCACCAACAACTTGACCTTCATAAACATCTTCCCCTGGTTCAACAAATAGGGTACCCCGATCTTGGGCATTGTTAAGTCCATAGGCTGAAGCTGTTCCTGTATCAAAGGAAACAATAGAAGCATTTACCCTTCTTGGGATTTCTCCCTTAAATGGCACATAGGATTCAAAAATAGAATTTAGGATTCCAGAACCCTTAGTGTCTGTCATAAATTCAGTCCTGTAACCAATAAGTCCCCTTGATGGAATGATGAATTCAAGTCTTTGATAGCCCCCATTAGGTTCAACAATGTTAACAAGTTCGCCCTTTCTCCTGCCAAGTTTTTCTATAACAGATCCAGCGTAGACATTGTCAACATCAATAGTAACTCTTTCTGTTGGTTCTAACTTTTTGCCATTTTCGTCGTATTTATAAAGAACTTGTGGCTTAGAAACTTGGAACTCATAACCTTCACGTCTCATATTTTCAATTAAAACTGAAAGGTGAAGTTCTCCCCTACCAGAAACCTTAAAGGAATCAGTGGATTCAGTGTCTTCAACCCTTAGTCCTACGTCAGTTTGTAGTTCTCTATGAAGTCTTGCCTTGATTTGTCTTGAAGTCAAGAACTTTCCAACTCTTCCTGCAAAAGGTGAATCATTTACAGAGAAGTTCATGGAAATAGTTGGCTCAGAAATTTTTACAAATTCAAGGGCTTCTGTATCCTCTGTTGAAGTAATAGTATCCCCAATGTTGATGTCTTCAATACCTGTTACTGCAACAATAGATCCTGAACGTGATGAATCAACTTCAACCCTGTCTAGACCTTCAAATTCATAGATTTGTGCAATCTTAATATTTTCTTTAAAGTCTGGATCAAGTTTGTTAACCCTTACAAGCTTGTCGTTTTCGTTAATAATACCTTGCTCGATTTTTCCAATACCAATTCTTCCAATGTAGTCATTGTAGTCAATTGTTGAAATTAGAAGTTTGAAAGGTTCATCATCTCTTTGTTCTGGTCCTGGAATGTAATTAATAATAGTTTCAAAAAGTGGATCCATACTTTCCATTTTGTCATCTACATCAAGAGCAGAAATACCTTGCTTTGCTGATGCAAATACAAAAGGACATTCAAGAACAGATTCGTCAGCACCTAGTTCAATAAAGAGGTCAAGAACTTCATCCACTACTTCAAGTGGTCTTGCTTCAGGTCTGTCTACCTTGTTGATGCAGACAATAACTGGAAGGCTAAGTTCAAAGGACTTCTTTAACACAAACTTAGTTTGTGGCATAGGACCTTCAAAGGCATCTACTAATAGGACAACACCATTTACCATTTTTAAAACACGTTCAACTTCGCCACCGAAGTCAGCATGTCCTGGAGTGTCAATAATATTAATCTTAACTCCATTGTGGTTGACGGCAGTGTTCTTGGAAAGTATAGTGATACCTCTTTCCTTTTCAATGTCGTTGGAGTCCATTACCCTGTCCTTAACTTGTTGGTTTTCCCTAAAGATACCTGACTGTCTTAGAAGGGCATCAACTAGGGTAGTCTTACCATGGTCAACGTGGGCAATAATAGCTATATTTCTTATATCTTGTCTTTTCAAAAATTCTCATCTCATTTCTTCATGTTTCTATCCTATTTTAAGCTTAAATAAAAAAAAGTGCAACAAAAAAGACCTATAAACTGTGAATTTATCAGTTTATGGGTCTTTTTTTGTGTTTTGGATATAATTAAGAAGCTTATGCAGGGAATAAGTCTGATGCGAATGAACAATGAGCATTAGACTTGTGACTCGCACTTACTTCTTAAATCTTTCAACTAACTCGTCAAAAGTTACATCAACCTGATCTCCTGAGTGCATATTTTTCAAACTATATTTTCTAGTTTTTATTTCTTCTTCGCCAAGAACTATTACATAGTCCACCTTTGTTTGGTCTGCATACTTAAATTTCTTCTTTAACTTCGCAAATTCTGTGTAGACAGAAACCCTCACTCCCTTTTCTTTCAATTCACTTAGGAGTTTAATGCCGTCATGGATGCAGTCATCCATTGGGATAATTAAAAGATCGACTAGGGATTTTTCTTCACTAGAAATTATTTTTGCTTCATTTAATTGATAAAAAAGTCTTGATAGTCCAATGGAAATTCCAACACCTGGTAGGGTCTTGTCTGTGTAGTAGCTTGCAAGGTCTTCGTATCTTCCGCCTGAGCAAACTGATCCAATCTTTGGATAGTTATCAAGAGTGGTTTCATAAACTGTTCCTGTGTAATAGTCAAGTCCTCTTGCAATCTTTAGGTCTATGTCAAAGCAATCTTCGTCTATGCCAAAGTCCCTCATATAAGCAATAACTTGTGTAAGCTCGTCAAGTCCTTCTTGGAAGATCTCATCTTCTATTTTTAATTCTCTTAATTGTTCAAGAATTTCATCTACAGTTCCCTTAATTTTTATAAATTCTAGGATTTTTTCTCCAGAATCTCTTCCTATTCCATTTTCTCCTAGTTCTTTAAGGACACTTTCTTCTCCAATCTTGTCTAACTTGTCTACCGTTCTTAAAACATTCATGGAGTCTTCGATGCCAAGTGATGCAAAGAAGCCCTTTAAGATTTTTCTATTGTTAAGGTGGATTGTGAAATCTGTAAAGCCTAGGTCCTTAAAAGTATGGAAGATAACAACAGGGAATTCTGCATCATTTACAAGAGAAAGTTCTCCCATACCAATTGTGTCAATATCACATTGGTAAAACTCTCTAAAACGTCCCTTTTGAGCCTTCTCTCCCCTGTAGACCTTTCCTATCTGATATCTTTTAAAAGGAAAGGATAGGTCGTTCATGTGCTCAACAGTGTATCTTGCAAGAGGAACTGTTAAGTCAAACCTAAGGCTCATATCAGTGTCTCCCTTTGAGAACCTGTAAATTTGTTTTTCAGTTTCTCCACCACCCTTTGCTAGTAGGACTTCAGATTTTTCTATAACTGGAGTATCTATGGGCAAAAATCCGTGCTTTTCAAAATTTTTTCTTATAATGTCCTTCATCTCATTAAAGAGAATTTGATCCTTTGGTAGTAGTTCCATAAAACCTGGAAGGGTTGATGGTTTTACAATTGTCATAATATCACTCCTGTTTATACATTTTCATTTATCTTCATATTAATAAGTATAATTTTATCACATTTACTTAGCTTTTTGTACTTTTGCTTGCTATTATGTGAAAGTTTTGAAATTTATAAACAATTTAATAGGATTTCCTTAAAATATTTATAAAAAGTGGATAATGTCTTTGACTTGCCAAATTTTATTCAGTATAATCGAATGGTTAACGCTTTTAACAATATATTTTTAGGAGGAAAAATGGAAAGAATGGTAATCGAATTCGGCATGTTTGAAACGCTGTTTCTTGGCGTAATCGGTATCTATCTTGGAGACTTCTTGAGAAAGAAATTTCCAGTATTAGTTAAATATTGTCTTCCTTCTGCAGTAGTGGGTGGCACTCTTATTTCAATTATCACTATGATTTTATACTACGCAGGTATTATGGAGCCTAACTTTGACTTCAAACTTGTCAACACACTATTTTATTGTTTATTCTTCGCAGCTAGTGGTGCTGCAGCCAGCCTTGCCCTATTAAAGCAAGGTGGTAAGCTTGTAGTTATCTTTGCTGTTTTAGCTGCTGTACTTGCAGCTTGTCAAAACGCAGTTGCACTTGGAGTTGGTGGCCTAATGGGGGTTAACCCACTTATCTCAATGATGACTGGTTCAATCCCAATGACAGGTGGCCACGGTAACGCAGCAAGTTTTGCACCAATAGCTGTTGAAGCTGGTCAAACTGCTGCTATGGAAGTTGCCATTGCATCTGCTACCTTTGGACTTATTGCAGGCTCACTTATTGGTGGTCCTTACGGTAACTTTATAGTTAAGAAATTTGGATTTGAAGACCCAGAACTAGATAATCAAGAAAACACTCTTGTTGATACAGCTAAAACTGTTTTGATGAACAAGAAGACTATGATTTCTTCTGTAAACATGATGGTTCTTGCTTGTGGTATTGGCCAATTGATTTTCTTGGGCCTACAAAAGGGTGGTGCTAACATTCCAATTCACGTTTGTTGCATGCTTGGCGGTATCCTTGTTAGAGTCTTTCTTGATAAGACAGGAAGAGTTACTGATTCACTTCTTGAAGCAATTGACACTGTTGGAGATTTTTCTCTTGCACTTTTCGTTTCAATGTCAATTGTAAGTATGAAGTTATGGCAACTTGCAGACCTAGGACCTCAACTAATCGTCCTTCTTCTTGCACAAGTTGTTCTTGTTCTAGTATTCACTTACTTCTTAACATTTAGACTACTTGGCAAGAACTATGACTCAGCCGTTATGGCAGTAGGTCACCTTGGTTTTTCAACAGGCGCTGTTCCAGTTTCAATGACAACTATGAAGACAGTTTGTGACAAGTACAGATTCTCTAAGCTTGCCTTCTTCGTTGTTCCAGTAATTGGTGGATTCATTTCAAATATTTCAAATGCACTAATTATTACTAAGTTCTTGGACATTGCAATTAAGATGAACGCAGGTATGTAAGAAAAGTTTAAAATCTTTTAAATTTAAAATTATTTTAATTTGAAAATTTAAGCACTCAAAAAGGGCTATAGCGAAAACTATAAGCCCTTTTTAATTACTCTATTTATTTACAAATTTTATTCTTAGTAAAGTCCTGAAGCTTTTTCAGAAGTATTAATGAAGATGTTCTTAACTTGTGAATAAGCATCAAGCATCATCTTGTGGTTTTCTCTACCAATACCTGACCTCTTGTAGCCTCCAAAAGGTGCCCCTGCTGGAAGTTGGTTGTAAGTGTTAACCCAAACTCTACCAGTTTCGATTGCTCTTGCAACTCTTATTGCCTTGTTGATGTCTCTTGTCCAAACAGCACCAGCTAGACCGTAGTCTGAATCATTTGCCATTTTTACAACTTCGTCTTCATCCTTGAACTTAATTACAACTGCAACTGGTCCAAAAATTTCTTCTCTTGCAACTTGCATCTTGTTATCTGCATTTGTGATGAGAGTAGGCATTGTGAAATAACCATTTTCTGTGCCATTCTTTGTTGCCTTTTCGCCACCAACGACAATTGTTGCTCCTTCTTTTCTTGCAACTTCTACATAACCAAGAACTTTTTCAGTTTGTGATCTATTTACTTGAGCTCCAACTTGAGTGTCTTCTTCCCAAGGTAGACCAACCTTGATGTTCTTGAATTTTTCAATTGCCTTTTCAACAAATTCATCATAGATATTTTCGTGAACGAAAACTCTTGAACCTGCACAACATACTTGACCTTGGTTAAATAAGATACCCATAGCAAGGCCATCTATTGCAAGGTCCATATCGCAGTCATCAAAGAAGATGTTAGCAGACTTACCACCAAGTTCTAGGGTAGCTGGAATTAATTTTTCTGCTGCAGCTCCTGCAATTTTGTAGCCAACTTCAGTTGAACCAGTGAAGGCAAGTTTTGAAAGTCCCTTATGATGTTGTAGGTATTCACCAGACTTAGATCCAGATCCTGTTACAACGTTGATAACTCCCTTTGGCACTACATCTTTTATCAACTTCATAAGTTCTAATAGTGAAAGTGAAGTTGTTGATGATGGTTTAATTACAACTGCATCCCCTGCTGCTAGGGCTGGAGATAATTTCCAGGCTGCCATCAAGAATGGGAAGTTCCATGGAATAATTTGACCAACAACTCCAAGTGGTTCACGAAGAACTATGGATAGGGTGTTTTCGTCAATGGCATTAGCAGTTCCTTCTTCAGCTAGGATTGCTCCTGCAAAGTATCTAAAGTGTTCAGATGCTAGTGGGATATCAACATTTTTTGTTTCCCTAATTGGCTTACCATTGTCAAGAGTTTCAACCATGGCAAGGTGATCAGCATTTTCATCAATTATATCGGCAATCTTGTTTAAGATTTTTGCTCTTTCGTATCTATTTGTCTTTTTGTATTGGTGGAAGCCTTCCCAAGCTGCCTTAACTGCCTTGTCTACATCAGCTTCACTTGCTTGGGCAATTGATGCAAGTTTTTCTCCATCTGCTGGACAAAATACATCTAATGTTTCCCCATTTTCACTTTCTACAAATTCTCCGCCTATAAATAGGCCATACTTTTTATCTAAATTAATCTTTGGTTTAGTCATTTTACACTCCTTATTTTACTTTAATGTGTCATATAAAGCTTTCACATTAGAAATACCCCTCATAATTAATTTAAAAACCCATAAGTATATATTTTTAATTTTTTACTTAGAGAAAGCTCTCTGATTTCTTTCACTAAAAAAAGACTCTTTGCGAGTCCTTTTTTAAAAATTTCTAATTGATTTTATTTATCAATTTTACTTTAAGTATCCCATTCTAAAAATAAAATTTCTCCCTTGTCCTCATCAAGTACTAGGGCAACGAAATTTCCATACATTCCTTCAAAAATATTCTCAGAAGTTGCTTTAAAATAAATTTCACTCTTCATATCAAGTGATGTGTCAAAACCTCTCTTCTTAACTTCTAAAAGACAAGTTTCAACTTGAGATTTTTTATTTTCATCTGTAATCTCGTAAGCCTTTAATTCCTCTTTTATTTCTCCAAGATCCTCCTTGTCAAAGGATAATAAAATTGCAGCTTCCCCATCTCCATGAAAGCTCGGCTCCTTATAGAATTCTCTTTCCCTCTTCACAGACTTGGGAAGTCTTATCCCAAATTCATTTTCCACTTCCTTCACTGCTTGGTCTCTTGGATCAGACAAGAAATATAAAAGGGGTATAGCGGCAAGAAAAATTATAAACATTGTAATTAAAATTTTTTTAAATTTTTTATCAGTCATCTTCATCACCCTCGTAGCGTAAAATATCTCCAACTTGACATTCTAGGACCCTACAGATTTCTGAAAGTGTAGAAAATCTTACAGCCTTAGCCTTATTGGTCTTTAAGATAGAAAGATTTGAAAGGCTTATGCCAACTTCCTCAGACAATTCTGTCAAAGTCATCTTGTTCTTTGCAAGTTCAACGTCTAAATCAACAATTATTTTTCCCATGGTCCACCTCAAATCGTAAGATCATTTTCTTCTTTTAAATCAATGCCTTCCTTGATGAGGTCGCACAAGAGAAGAAAAATTTGTCCCACAAGCATGGACACAAGACCTGCCCCAACAAAAATAAAATTTGTTATGGACCCATCGAGGTTGAAGTTGGTGTAAAGGATGGCGAGTATAGACAAGAAAAAAATTCCTATAAAGGATAGGGCAACAACTTGAAGATCAAAAAGGGTCTTCCTATCAAAAACTCTGTCCTCCCCATAATTTTTTAATGCCAAGAGTCCAAAGACTAGGGCAAGTATAAGTCCCAAGACCATGGCATTACACAAGACCATCATGGGATACTGCATATTCATAAACATTGGGTAGATTCCCGCCACTAACTTAGAAAATTTATAAACTCCATAGAGTCCGCAAGTTAAGATAAAAATAGCAAGAATCAAAAGTCCTCCAATAAATTTAACTCTAAAAGATTTCATAATAAGCTCCTTTCTTTTCCTTTATTATAATAAGTATTTTTATGTTTTTCAATAATTATTTATTGTTTATCAATAAATAATTTATCTTTTGCATCAAATTTATCAACTCACTTTCAATTTTTTATCTAAATTCTTCTATTTTATAACCCCGACATAAACTCCCAAAAATTTTTAATTATTCAATCCTTATAATTAATTCAAAATTTAAGATTTGTGAAATCCTTTTTATTATTCTTAAGAAAGAATCTCTTTTCTTGGACAAAGTTTTTAAATATAGTAACAAAATTCTATATAAATAAACTATTAGTAAAAAAGATTTTTCTAATCATAAAAAGTGTTCATACTTCGCCTAATTAACAAGCTTCCTTTATAATTTTTGGTCCTTATGTTATAATATAGATAAGAAAAATTTTAATTAGGGGGAGGACGTACATATTATGGAAAAACCTTGGGAGTTTGATGATTTTATTTTTGACGGCGATGTTTTAAAGGGAATGACAAGAAAGGGCAAAGACAAAATCAAAAATGAAGAATTATTTGATATGGTAGTGCCTACTGAAGGACCTGACGGAACAAAGATTAGAGTAATTGGAGAACAATGCTTCTTTAGAAGAAAACTTAACTCTGTTGTAATTCCTGATACTGTAGAAGTAATCCAATACGAAGCTTTTGGTGTTAATAATCTTACTGAAGTAGAAATACCTGATTCAGTTAAGAAGATTGACGCTTACGCTTTCTACAGAAACAAATTAACTGACGTTAAGTTACCAGAAAAAGTTGAATTTATCGGTGACAATGCTTTCTCACTAAACCAAATTGGTGAAATTGCTTTTCCTGATACACTTGAATTCATTGGCGTAAGTGCTTTCTACAAGAACAATCTTACAGAAGTTAACTTACCTAAGAACATTAAAGAAGTCGACATGTATTCATTCAGAAAGAATAACATTCATGAAGTTAAAGTTCCAGCTGGTATGGAAAAACTTGACCGCAGAGCTTTCGAAGAAAACACTGTTGTTAAAGAAGCTTAATATTTATTATAAACTGTTGCTTTGGGGCAACAGTTTTTTATTTCCTTTTTTCAAGTACAAATTAGTTCACAAAAAAACTGCTGCTTAAAGCAAAAATGTTTAAAGCAACAGTTATTTTTTTACATTTCTATTTTTGTGCCTATTCCCTTTTCCTTGGCAAGCTGGTAGATCTTTTCTCCTGCCACAAGGTCTAGGCCTGCAAAGCCTACAGTCTTGAACCAAGTTATTTCTTCCTTGGACTCTCTTCCCACTTCTCTTCCAAGTAGGAGGTCGCCAAGTTCCTGAGCAACTTTCTCTTTTGTAAGTTTTCCTTCTTTCATTGGAATTATAACATCCCCTGCCTCTTCAATGACACCTTCATTAGTATCAGTGAAGATCTTATCAGCCCTCATCAAAAGTTCTGGAGGAGTTTCTTGCATGTCAGGTGTATAGGACCCAACGCAATTGACATGGACCCCCTTCTTCACCTTATTTCCATCAAATACAGGCTTCTTAGAAGTTGTAACAGTAGTTATTATGTCCACCTCTCCTAGGACTTCATCAAGTTCCTTAATCGCAAGTATTTTTGTCCCATATTTTTTTAATTTTTCATCCATCTCTCTTGCAAAGACCTCTGCCCTCTCGTAGTTCACATCATAAACGTAGGCTTCTTCTATGTCTCTTACTGCAAGTACTGCCTCAAGTTGAGTTCCAGCTTGGCCACCAGTTCCTATTAATAGAAAAGATTTTGCATCTTCATTGGCTAGGGCCTCAGTGGCTGCCCCTGAAGCTGATCCAGTCCTCAGTCTAGTAAGTATTGTCCCATCTAGGATTGCCTTTACAAATCCATTTTCCCTGTCAATTAAAATCATTGTTGATGGAGATGTAACAAGACCCCTCTCAATGTTTTCTGGATAGATGTCGATTATCTTCATGCCAAGGGCATTCTTGTCCTTGATGTAGCCCGGCATAAAAATCGCAGTGCTTGATGAGTCCTTGTCTACGTCAATTACAGTTCTTAGAGGAATGTCCGACCCTCCCTGGCTGTAATTTTTTAAAGCTTCCTTGTCTGCCTCAATTATGTCTTTTATGTCAACTGCCTTTAAAATATCTTCTTCTCTTAAAATTAATATTTCCATTTTTCCCTTCCTTCTCTCTTACAAAATTTTCAAATTTAATTTCTTTTTTATAGACCTAAGTATTATAGAAGTAATTAGTGAAATAATAAAAATCCAAAAAATTTCTAGGATGCTTACTAAGACCTTACTTAAGCCAGCAAAGTTTACATAAGTTAGCCCACGGCTGCCCAAAAAGTCCAAGAAGACCAAGTGGATTATAAAAATCACAAAAATATTTTCAGAAACTATCCTTAGAAAAGTCTTTAGCTTTTGACTTTCAATTTTTGTCTTCATACCCATGCCAAAAAGCGAATATGCCAGACCAAAAATCAAAATGTTGTTGCCTTCCCAGGCGTAGAGGTTTAAGCCTTCTCCACTCATCTTAATTACACTTAGGACCAAGAGGATATAGGATGTGATAAAGATTAAAACATAAAAGCCCGACTTCCTGTAAAGAATTTTGGACTTATACTTTTTAAAATATCCTCCCAAAAGGGCAAACATTACATAGTTGTAGGCCCCGCTAAGTTCATAAAATTTAAGGATTTTAAAAATCCTTATATTAAAGACTGTTATTGCAAAATTTATTGTAAGCGAAATTATAATCCAAATTCCCAAAATATATTTTAATTGACCCTCTTCCTTCTTCACAAGAAAATTTCCAAGTGGAGCAAAAATATAGATAAAAATTATTATAAAAATATAGTAGAGGTGATTTTTAAAGTTCCCATCTAAGATGTCGGATACCATGCTTCCAAGGTCAATTGGCTTATGGTAGTGGAAGAATGTAGAAAGGCAGGACAAACTCCTGTAAAACATTTCTGCCAAAATAAAGTAAATGAAAAACTTTACAACCTGTCTAGCAACTTTCTCATAAGAAATCTCGCCTCTTGTGTATAGAAGGTAACCACTTGCCATACAGAAGGCTGGGACGCAAAACCTAAAGAAGGACCCTGCAAACAAAAAATATTTCCAAGTCATAGTCCCCATGTCATAGGCTGATCCAGGTGCAAGGACGTGGATGGCAATAGTTGCTATTATTGCAAAAAATTTTATTAAATCTATCTTATAATCTCTCGTGAACTCCTTCATACCTAACTCCTCAAATAATTTTAATTTAATTTTATCATAAAGGCCGCCCTTTACAATGAAAGACTATAAAGATTTTTATCATCACACTTATTCAAAGGTCTTTGTAAAATTTTTTATATTTAATTGGACTTATTGGACTTATTGGACTTATTGGACTTATTCTACTTCTTGAACTTCTTAAACTCTTCTATCTCCCTAGCTTGTAAAAAATTTATCCAAAAAAGAAAGACAAACAAAAAGACGCCGATCTCTCGACGTCTTAAAAATTTATTTTATTACATTCTATTAAGTTGAACCATTTCTTCAAATGTTTCAAGTTGAGTCTTAGCTTGACCGAAGTCAGTCATTTGTTGGTCATAACCAAGTTTGATTAGTGGAATACCAGCTTTTTCGTAAGCTTGTTTTAATGATGGATATTCCATTTCTTCTGTGTCGTTGAATGTCATCATGAATACTAGACATCCATCAGCATCGTTATCAACTGCTAGGTCAACAACATATTTTGGTCTCTTCCAAATGTCTGGATCGTAAAGAATTGGATCTTCGTCCATTCTTGCAAATTGATCAGCAAGTGCCATGTATGGATCTTCAATTGAAGTATCAACGTCAACCTTGAATCCTCTTGATTCACTTGCAACGTCATCAGCTACTACACAGATGTTGAATTCGTCAAGTACTT
Source organism: Peptoniphilus sp. DNF00840 (assembly GCF_001553125.1). Lineage (NCBI taxonomy): Bacteria > Bacillati > Bacillota > Tissierellia > Tissierellales > Peptoniphilaceae > Peptoniphilus > Peptoniphilus sp. DNF00840. The sequence continues at coordinate 31,926 of NZ_KQ960255.1, read as the reverse complement.
CAAGAAGTGCAGGGTTGTCAGTGATAACACCAGAAGTTACTACTCTTGGTCCCTTACATTCTTCTTTTGGCATAGCCTTAAGTGCTTCAATAAGTTCTTTTAACATCTTGTTGTGTTCGTCTTTTAGCATGTGGTGTGATGCCTTAAGAACGTGACTTCTGTCAGATGCCTTAATAGTTTGTGAATAGTCTCCACATAGTTTAACAAATTCTCTCTTAAGAGCTCTGTTTTCGTTGTAAACTTCGAAAGCTTTCTTAAGGTTTTCGTCAGTAATCTTAACGTCACAAATTTCTTCAAGTCTTTCAGCAGCTTGCTTGAAAATTGTAGCATTGTATTTTTTACCAAAGTCTTCTTTTCTGTGTTGTGCATGGTTTAAGAATACCATAGGAATCTTTCTACCAACAGAAACTTTGTAATTTTGAGAGAATGGTCTTAGTGTATCATCAAGTGTTGTTACCATTGATGCGCTAAGTCCGTCAAGTGATCCGTCAAGACCCATTTCTAGACATCTAAGTGCTAGTGAGTAGTAGAATGTTGGGAAATATTCTTTAGCCTTATCAATTGGACCTTGTCCTCCCCAAACTCCGTATGGAACAAGTCCACCTGCATAGATTATTTCTTCAGGTGCGTAGTAAGGGAAAACACCAACTACCTTCTTACCTTCTGCAAGATACTTGTCGATTTGTTCTCTTCCGTTTTCTGCTATATGTTTAAATTCTTTTAATAATTCTTTTATATCAGTCATTTTGCACCCCTATTAAATTGTAGCCTTAGACCAGTCAGTTTCTTTAGTGTTTTCAAAGTTAGTGTAGATATCTTCTCCCTTAGCAATTCTATCTGCCTTTCTTTCGTTCATAATTTCCACTAAACCTTGAACTCTTGTCTTGTATTGTTCTTCAGAGAAGTTTCTTTCGTCAGCTTGGTCACCGTCAAAGTGAACTACTGGAATATCAAGGTCTTCTCTCCATCTTCTTTCGATTTCAGGCATTGCTCCTGACCATGGTTTACATGATCTGTTGTAGTTAACAAGTGCTCCAGAAACTCCGTTTTCTTTAGCCATTGTTTCTCTCCATTCAACACCGTCTTCGATACATACTGAACAAGGTGCTTTACAGTAAGCTGCAGCCATTTCTCTAACAGTTGTGTATTGGAACCCAAAAGCAGGTGCATATACTACTGCAGTTACGTTAACGCCATTTTGTTTTAATGGTTCAAATAAGTGTCTAAGTCCTGGCCAGCAAGGGATACCTTCAAATAGGATTCTGTGTTCTTCTGGGTATTCCCAAGTAGAAGTTCCTTCCTTAACTGATTGTTCGTATTCAGCTGCTAGAAGTTCAAAACCTTCAGCTGCATCAATTTCACATCTTGCAGCAACGATGTCTGCCATGTGGTTAAATAGGTCGAATCCAGAAAGTGGAGATGGTTGGTAAGCCATGTATGAACAAGCCTTTAACCATGCAGCAGCAGTTCTGTTTGCAATTTTACAAGCTTCTTCGAATTTCTTTTCATCAAACTTCTTACCAGTAAGTTTTTCAAGTTGGTGAATAGCATATTCGAATTGACCCATTAAGTAATCAACTTTTTCTTCAGGTACATTAACTGTATTTTGGAATGGAATATCAATCATAATCATTGGAATGTCATGCATTCTTGCGATATTTTCATACCATTTAGTCATCATGTTACAAATGTTGTTACAGCAAAGTACGAAGTCTGGTTGTGGCATCTTTCTTGAGTCAGTTGGTTCTCCAGCTGCGTAAGCAAGTGAAATTCTTGCGTAACCACAAATATCGTTGTCGTATCCCATATCTTCAGCTGTTTGGCAAAGTCTTAAACCGTCTTTTTTAGCTGCAGTTGTAGCTGCGTGGTTTTCTGGATATACAGCGTGTAGTCCAAATGCCTTTGCAAGTTCGATAGGGAATTTAGATGATGACCATCCAACTAATTCTCCTCTTTTTTTTGCATCCCATGCTGCTCCGTAAACTCTATCTACTACATTTCTTAATGCTTGAGCTGCAGGAATATTTCCTTCGATTGGTCTTGGTTTTTTACCAGGTATTTTTTGAATTGTTTCAGCCATAGTTTACCTCCTAAAATAAATTATGCATTAGCCTTTTTTTCTTTTAATTTTTCTAATTTACATTTTTGATATCCAAATAGCGCTGCACCAAGAGCACCATTTAGTTGACATAAAGGTGAAGTGTAGATCTTGTGACCTGTGTTTTCTTCAAGGGCTCTTACCATACCCTTATTTAGAGCAACACCACCTGTGAATATTATGTCATCATTTAAACCAACCCTCTTTGCAAGAGAACCAACTCTTGCGGCGATTGATTTGTGAATCCCCTTAACTATATCTTCAATCTTCGTTCCACTTGCCAGTTGCGAAATAACCTCTGATTCAGCGAAAACTGTACAAGTAGAAGAAATACTAACGTCTTTAGTAGACAGTTCGTCTAACTCTTCTAGTTTGGAAACATCTACTTCAAGAACCTTTGCGATAACATCTAAGAATCTTCCTGTTCCAGCTGCACACTTGTCATTCATTACGAAGTTTTCAAGCATACCATTGTCTCCAATTTTTAGAGCCTTGGCATCTTGTCCCCCAATATCAATGATTGTGCGAACATTTGGGAATAAGAAGTATGCACCCTTAGCGTGACAAGAAAGCTCAGACATTTGGAAGTCAGCTTCTTCTAGTGAAGTCCTTCCGTATCCAGTAGCTAAAACATAGGAAATATCTTCTCTTGTCAAGTTGGCATTTTCTAGAGTTTCTTTAATAGTTCTTGATGGTCCACTAGTTCCAGCTCCTACATCTATACAAGAGCTTGAAATAATCTCCTTGCCATCTTTTAAAATAATACTCTTTGAGGCTGTCGAACCAATATCGACGCCCATTGTATAAATAGCTTCTGCCATACAATCTCCTCTTTATTAACATTAATATCTTACTCTTCTTAATTCTACTATACTTATGTATCTTTGTCAAAAAACCTAGTAGCTAAGAAGTTGAAAATATCAGGCTTTCATGGACTTGAGGCTTTACTATTTATAAGTTTAAAATACAATTTTTTACTTATAGTAAGGTTTATTGTAATATGCAAAAATATTGGATAATCCTTTTGAGATTATCCAATAAATTGTCATATTTTTATATTTTTTAATATTATTTAATATTATTTAGTCTATCGTAATCTCTAATGATTCTTGGAGTAAGCATTTGGTGAACTGGACAAATAGATTTTGGATCTTGGTAAGCACTTTCAGTGAAAGCGATGATGTAATTTCTCCATAGATTCATGTTTACTATTTCGTCTACTAGACCATACTTAGCACAAGAGAATGGTTTTGATTTTTCAGCATAGTCTTGAATTAAATCGTTCATCTTGTCTATTGTAGGTTGAAGATCTTTTCCAGCCTTCTTATCTTTAGCAAGTCTTCTAGAGTACATTGCTGTAGCTGCTGTTTCTCCATTCATTACGTTGATTTCAGTTGCTGCAGAACCAAGTGAGAATGCATTAGTATCATTTCCTTGAGGTCCACCAAGTACATAGTGAGCTGCTGCAGTACCCTTTCTCATTGTAATTTCCATTTGTGGAAGATCAGAGTTTTGGATTGAATAAATAAGTGATTGACCAAGTCCTAGTAATTCAGCTTTTTCTGCATCATCACCTACGTCGATACCAGTAGTATCTTGTAGCCAGATGATAGGAAGTCTGTCTCTAGCACAAAGTGTTACGAATTCATTCATCTTTATTAGACCTTGTCTATAAAGCTTTCCACCGATTGAGATGTGTTTTGGATCATTGTAGTATTCTGGATAACCCATTAATAGACCTTGAACGTTAGCTACAACACCAACTAAAAGTCCATTAACTTTTGCAAGTCCAGTTACCATTTCTCTTCCGTATCCCTTTTTGTATTCCATAAATTCAGAACCATCGAATAGTCTTGAAATTACATCATAAACGTCATAAGCTTTTTTACCATTTTGTGGGATTATTGAGTACATGTCGTTAGGGTCGAATAGAGGATTCTTTGGATCGTCTACTCTGAAGAATTCTCTTTGGAATTTTGGAAGCATTGAAAGGTACTTTCTAATTCCTTCAAGAACGCCTTCTTCTTCAACGTATACTTCTCTCATAAAACCAGTTTGTGCAAAGTGAACGCCAACTGATCCTGGAGGTGTTGTTTTCTTAGCGTTTGCAGTTTGATCTGCAATTTGGTTAGCTCCTTCTTCGTCGATATAACCCTTAGGATTCATACCGCCAAGGATTCCAGCTCCACCAACAGCCATATTTGCATCTTTGTGAGCAATAATAATTGTAGGTGAAATTGAGTGGTATCCACCACCTGCTGGGTTAGTACCATAGATACCAACAATTACAGGAACTCCACATTGGTTAAGTCTAGAGTTTCTGTAGAATGGAGTACCGCCACCACGTCTGTTTGGATAAACTTTTTCTTGTTCGTCAAGCTTAACCCCAGAACAGTTTAGAATATAAACTAGTGGTATTCTAAGTCTTTCAGCAGTATCTGATGCTCTAAGAAGATCATCAGCTTGTCCTGCAATCCAAGCACCTGCAAGTTTCTTGTTATCGCTGGCAACAATGTAAACCCATCTGTCGTCAACTTTAGCAAGACCCTTTATGACACCTGTAGTTCCGTGATCATTATCACCAGGATTGTAAATTGTGTTTAGTGGGCACCATGTACCTTCGTCGATAAGATCAGCAATTCTTTGAAGTGCTGTCATTTCTCCACGTTCATTTACTTTTTCATCTGGTTTACCAGCGGCAAGAGCCTTTTCAGCAAATTCTTGAATTTCTTCTTCAATTTCTCTAAGTTTTTTGAAGTTTTCTTCGTCTACAGCTTTTAAAGGTTTACCAATTGTCTTCATATTTTGGAAATATGAACCAAGTGAATATTGAGCCATTTGTCCTCCTATATTATTCTTCAACAGGCTTCTTAATGAAAGCTTCGCCTGGGTCTATTTCTTCTCTAATAAGTCTGATTACATTTTCGTCTGGTGCTTCAAGTTCAACTGCACGAGATACGTCAATGTCAAATCCAGTGTTTTCAAGTACATCTTCTGGAGATGAAGATGGATAGTATCCTGCAAGATACATTCTCTTAGTGTCTTCATCAAATTTTAAGATACCCTTATCAGTTACAACCATTTGTGGTCCAACATTTTCAGGAATACCTACTCTAGTTCTTCCACCAGGGCCATCGATCCAACCTGGAGAAGTGATATAGTCAACTTTATCTATAAATCTTCTCTTTTCGTGTTGCATCATGATAATTGTATTTACGTAAGTTGCAATACCGTTAGCTCCACCAGATCCTGTAAATCTTGTCTTAGGGTGGTGGTAGTCACCGATTACTGTAGAATTAACATTTCCGTATGGGTCGATTTGAGCTCCACCGATAAATGCGATCATTCTCTTTTTGTCATGTCTCCATTCGTTAGCTTGGAATCCAACGTATGTTGCGTTTGTCCAGTGAACACCACAGTGTGCCATAAATCTGTTGTCACCAACTGATCTTGGAACTTCGATTGGGTCACAGTCCATAAGTCCTGATTCTACAATTAGATAGCAGTTAGGAGCGTAAACTGCCTTTGCAAGAGAAGCACCAATTAGTGGTAGTCCTGTACCTACAATTGCGATTTGACCATCTTTAATTTGTCTTGCAATTGTAACTGCTTGCATTTCCTTATTAGTATAGTTATCGTATCTAGCCATTATTTTTCTTCTCCCTTCTTTAGTACGTCTGTTGCGTATCCAAATCCTGGAACATTCTTAAGTCCAATTACTCTAGTTGCTCCTAGCTTATTAAGGTATGCATTGTGATCTTCAACTCCGTACACCCATTCGTCTAAGAATGCATTGAAATCTTCTTCTGTCTTTGATTTAACATTGTACATCTTATAGAAATCAGCATCATAGTCGTAGTATTTGTAACATTGTGAAGGGTGAGCTCCAAATGGTGCGTGAACTACTGCGTCAACACAGAATCCTGGAATCTTATTTTCGTCAGCGTCGAAGCTCTTAATGTATTCGTCACTTACAAGTTCTTCACAAGTTACGATAACTTTTCTTGCTGCGATTGCAATATCAACATCGTGGAATGTGTTTCCAAGAATTCTTGTAGTTCCATCTGGAGAAGCCATTTGTACGTGAATGATTGCAGTATCAATTTCTGGAACTGGTGCTGCAACTAATTTTTCGCCTTTTTTGAATGGGTTTTCAACATAGATGAATTTGTCATTTGGAAGTTTGTCGATTTTTTCTCTTTCTTCCTTAGAAATTCCCCATTCGTCTACTAAACTTGAACCCATCATAAGTCTAACTGGTAGGTATGGAAGGCCAAGTGCAGCTGCGTGAATTCTTTGCATTTCAACGTCTTGAGAGTAGTCTTCCATTAGAAGTTCTCCCTTTTCAACTGCTGCTCTAAATCTTCTTGATACGTTTGTATATCCTGAGTTAGCAGTGTAGCAATTTATGTATGCTTTTACTCTGCCAGCTCCAATTAGTGTGTCCCAGTCTCCCCCTGCAGGTCCTGCTTCAACTATAAAATCTTTTTGTCCTTGACGTAAGATTTCGTTTACTGCTGCGTAAGGCTTTCTGTTTGTTGTAAATCCCCCAAGAGATATTACATCGCCATCTTCAACATATTTTGCTATGGCGTCTTTAAGATTCATTACTTTACTCAAGTTAAAACCTCCTTATTGTTCCATATATAACTTGATTGCATAAATATTCAGCTCACAATGGAGCTGAATGAATTAATGACTAAATAGAATTAAGAATACACCTGCTGCTACGGCTGAGCCAATAACTCCCGCAACGTTAGGTCCCATTGCGTGCATTAGTAAGAAGTTAGTAGGATTGTATTTTCTACCTTCAACTTGTGAAACACGCGCTGCCATTGGTACAGCTGATACACCAGCTGATCCAATTAGTGGATTAATTTTTCCACCAGTTACAATATATAAAATTTTTCCAAAAATAACACCGCCTGCTGTTGCAAAGCAAAATGCCATAAGTCCAAGAACTATAATCTTTAAAGTTGCTGGTTGTAGGAAAGTTGATCCGTCTGCTGTTGCTCCAACTGTTGTACCAAGCATGATAGTAACAATATTCATGAGAGCATTTTGTACAGTGTCAGATAATCTAGCTACTACTCCTGATTCCTTAAATAGGTTACCAAGCATTAGCATACCAAGAAGTGGTGCTACGTCTGGTAGAAGTAGTGATGTGAAAAGTACTACTACAACTGGGAAAATTACTTTTTCTAGTTTAGTTACTTTTCTAAGAGAAGTCATTACTGTTTCTCTTTCTTTTTTAGTAGTAAGAACCTTCATAATTGGCGGTTGAATCATAGGGATAAGCGCCATATATGAGTAAGCTGCTACTGCGATTGGTGCTAGTAGGTGTGGTGCTAATTGTGATGTTGTAAAGATAGCTGTTGGGCCATCTGCTCCACCGATAATACCAATTGATGCTGCTTCTGGTCCAGTAAATCCAAGCTTAATAGCTACGATAAAGGCAACATAAATACCAAATTGAGCTGCTGAACCAAGTAATAGTGAAATTGGATTAGCAATAAGTGGACCAAAGTCAGTCATTGCTCCTACACCCATGAAAATTAGACATGGAAATAAGTTAGACTTAACACCATTATACATAATTGCTAGTACACCAGATGATTGCCATGGGTCTGCCACGTCCATTAAGCCTGCTAATGGTAAGTTTCTTAAAAGCATACCAAAAGCAATTGGAAGTAATAATAGTGGTTCGAATTCTTTTTTAATCGCTAGATAAATAAGAATGAAGGATACGATAAACATTACCACATTTTGCCACTGTAATGCTGCAAATCCCGATTCACCAAGAATCCCCTGTAATGTTTCTAATAACATGTTCCGACCTCCTATTATTGAACACTTGCTAGTACTGCGTCAGTATCTACTGTTTCTCCAGCTGTTACTTTAAGTGTTACTTTACCTGCACAAGGAGCTACGATTTCATTTTCCATCTTCATAGCTTCAAGAATAAGAATTACATCTCCTGCTGCTACTGTATCTCCATTGTTAACATTAATCTTAAGAACAGTTCCTGGCATTGGTGCCACTACATCTCCTGCTCCGCCTGCTGCAGGTGCTGCTGCTGGAGCTGGTGCTGCTGCAGGAGCTGGTGCTGCTGGTGCAACAGGTGCTGCTGCTGGAGCTGGTGCTACTGGTGCAACAGGTGCTGCTGTTAGTGAACCTGGTGTAAGTGATGCATATCCTCCACCAACTTTTTCAACTTCTACTTCAAAAACTTTTCCATCTACTTTAACTTGATATTTCATTAATTTCTCCTTTTCATAAATAATAGAATAACCTAAAATAATTTATTTCTTTTCGTTTATAGATACGATTCTAAAACTTTCAACTCTCGATCTTTCTTCCATGCTGATTGCTCCAACTATAGCTGCTAATTGTGCAGGGTCCATTGAATTATCAACTGGTTTTGCTGCTTTTGGTGCAGCTTTTTGAGCTCCTTGACTTGCTTTTCCTGAGTCTTCCTTACCTTGAATGCCTCCTACTATCTTAGTAATAATAACAATTGCTATTAATAAAGAAATAAGGGCTAAGAATACTACAGATAAACCTGTCAACGCTACGCCAAAGGCTTGCCCAAGGGTAAGACTAACATCTCCTAACATTATCACACCTCCCCAAGTGATTTCATATTACGGAATCCATTCCAGCTTTTAAGAATATTATAACAAAGACCTATAATTAATTCAATTAAAAAACTCTATGTATCATCAATTAATCAAAATCTTTTGCAAATCAATTATACATTAAAAAGTGAGCAAAATAAAGGAAACCCTTTTTAGAAAAATTTATCGGTTAAACAAATTTTAAGTATTTTTAGCTATTGATTACATTTGTTAAAAAAAGATTTAATTATGATTTATTTTTATCTAAAAATTTATTTTCTGGGCAAAATCTTTGACTAAATGAAAAATCAAATTTTTTATCCTTCCCTTTTTATAAAATTTTTTACTAAAATTATCTTTTTGTAAGCTTTTTTTATTTTCATTCACCCTAAACCGTTTCTACAGAAGACTGCTATCGCCGTTTGAAAAGTGGATTTAAGTTCTAAGGCTTATTTAATAAGTTAAATAATTGGAGTTGGCTACGTCTCGCCATGTGCGAAGTTTGTTGAGGGCGCATTTGAATCCCTAGTCCAAATCTTTGATTCGGTTACAAGTCTCATTCAAAATATTCCCAAAATACCGACTAAATGGAGGATAGACTAACTAGAATCTGACTGCCTAATTATGTGAATTGAGTTTAGACTTCGCTTTTAATAAATAATATTAAAAAAGAAGAAGGTTTTAAGCCTTCCTCTTTAAAAATAACTTTTTCTAATTTTCATTTTTCCAATAATAGCCTGCTGGATCTTCGTCTTTGCCAAACCAAATATGAGAAAAGTTATCGTCTATGCCTACTCCCATAACTTTTAGGTCATCCCAACCCTTATCACCAACTATAACTTTATTGTGACTTGGAGAACTTTTCCATCCTTCTAAAAACTTTTCAGGACTTCCGTAGCCCATAGCGGAAATTTCAAAGCCATCTCCTTGGTAGCTTGTAATTTCTCTTGGTTTGTCCCACATACCACTTGCAAAAGTGTGGTCTGGAGTATAAACAACTGGCGACCAGTTGCCGTTAGCTGACCACGAGTGGAGATTACCTTTGATGCCACGTCTGTCTTTAGCTTCATAAGGCTTGTAGGTTTCTGAATCTTTTACATGGGCTCTGGCAACTTCTGTCAAAGATTTTGAAACACTAAATTCAGGCTTTCCAATTTGTCTTCTATATTCATTAACTCTTTCAACAAGTTCTGCTTCTCTTAAAGTAAAGCCTTGATCAATTAGACTATAAAATCGAGCTGTTAAATATTTTTTGTCTACTTTGCCCTTTAATTTACCTTCTCGGCTTGTAAATATTTCTACTGTTTTAGTTTTTTCATTATAGTCAAGACCAAAGTCAATATAGGTACTTAAGTCTCTTAATTGGACGTAATTGTTCCCATTTATAAGTACGGTGCTAACACTTTGATCTTTTCCATCTATCTCGAAACTCGAATGATTAAAGCAGGCATAGTTAGCATCTTTTAGAGGCTGTAAGTCTGTAGAAAGCTTTTGATAAGCCTGATGATTAGTAAGGCTAACCTTGTTTTTGGCTTCGTTATAAGTTACGTTAAAAGATGACTCTGTGTCCTTTAATAAGGCAGCTAAGTCTCTTACTTTTACATGATTTTTATCATTAATTAAATAGGATTCCATTTTTACCATATTGCCGTCAATAGAAATTTCTTGACTGGTTTTTGGGTATTTAGCCTTAGCTCCGACAACTGAGCTTAGAAGAAGTACTAGGGTAAGACTAAGCATTGCAGATGTTTTTTTCATAGGTTCCTCCAAAATTTTATTTGACTTTATTATATCATAGACTTTGTTTTAATTGTGGAAAATGGTGGGTTATAATAAATTTTATCTACTATTATAATTTTATTTTCAAATTCATAGGACAAGTATGCCAAGGTGTTCAATTAAAATCTTTGTCCCCAAGAAAATTAAAATTACTCCACCTGTAACTTGAGCCTTGTCCTTTAAGGCAAGACCAAAGAACTTCCCAACTTGAACTCCAAAAAAGGAAATACCAAAAGTTGTAAGTCCAATAAGTAGGACTACAAGAGAAATTTTCATTTTTAAAAAGGCAAAGGAAACTCCAACTGCCAAGGCATCAATAGATGTCGCTATTGCCAAGATAAAAAGATTTTTTATGTCTAGTCTATCTTCTTCTATTGGGCAAGTTTTTTCTCTTGCCTCTCTTATCATATTTAGCCCAATAAATCCAAGTAGGACAAAGGCTATCCAATGATCTATCGCCTGAAGTCTTTCAGCAAAGATTGAGCCCAAAAAATATCCCATAAGAGGCATCAATCCTTGGAAGACTCCAAAGAAAAGAGCAATCACAAAGGATTTCTCATAAAAATTTTTCTTAATTGCAAGTCCCTTACAAATGGCTGCTGCGAAAGCATCCATGGAAAGACCAACTCCAACTAAGAATACCCATATTAAATTCATCTTCACTCACCAATCATTCACTCGTCACAAAAAAATAGATGCCTTATAGCATCTATCTTTATCTTATTTTAAAAATTATTTAAGCAATTCATCTAATCTTGCCTTGTCGAATCCAACGATTTGTTGGTCGTCAACACAAATTACAGGAACTCCTGTGTATCCCATAGCCATTAATTCTTGTCTTGCTTCTTTATCTGTTTGCACATTCTTTTCTTCGAAGGCAACTTCCTTATCCTTAAGATAGTCTTTTGCCATTGTGCAATAAGGGCAAGTATTACTTGTATATACTGTTACTTTACTCATATTCATTCCTCCTAACTACTTTTTCATTATACTCCAAGGTCCTTTATAAAATCAAACCTTTTGAGATTTCTTCTATATAAATAAAAATTCCTTCTATTATAAATATATAAATTTTTATTTAAAGCTATAACTTATGCTCAGCGTGTTCAAGTCCGTCCTTAAAGATGCAAAGGACGTGATCATCGTCAAGAGAATAGTAGGCCCTTCTCCCACGTCTTTTTACCTTAATTAGGTTTTGGGACCTAAGTAGGGCAAGTTGATGAGATATTGATGATTGACTCATACCCAGTAGTTCTGAAATATCAGACACGCATAGGGGCCCATTCATCAAGGCGTAAATTATTTTTATCCTTGTTGGGTCCGATAGGGTCTTAAATATTTGGGATAAGTTTTCAATTAAGTTTTCTCTTCTATTAAAATTTGATATATCTTCTTGAACCTTTTCAGGTATATCGTCGATTAAGTTTATTTTCATAATTCCTTACCCCACACTTTTAAAGTTTACACTTAAGATAATAAACTCTTCCAGGCTAAGGGTCTCTGCCCTTCTTCCTTCATCAATTACACTAAGCTCAAGGGCTCTTTTGATCTCGTCCTTGCTGTAAGGAAGTTTTGAGTTGGAAAAAGAATTTAACAAGGTCTTTCTCCTTGTGGTAAAGGCTGCCCTCACTATTTTAAATAAGAAGTCTGTGTCAAGGTCTTCTCTTTCCTTCATTTTTAAGTTTACAACTGCTGAATCAACATTAGGCTTAGGCATAAATACTGAGCTAGGAACTTGGAACTTATACTTGCAGTCTGTGTAATAATTTATAAAGACCGAAAGAGATCCATAGTCCTTGTTGCCAGGTTGAGCTGCTAGTCTCTTTGCAACTTCCTTTTGTACCATTACAGTTATAGAAACTAAATTTACCTTTGATAAAAGTAACTTTTCTATAATAGGTGTGGTCACATAATAGGGTAGGTTTGCAACAACCTTAAAGCCCTCGTCACCAAATTCTTCTTCAGCAATTTTTTCAAGGTCAAGTTCAAGGAAGTCACCATAGATAACTTTTACATTTTCTATATTTAAGGTTTCCTTGTGAAGGTCTCTTAATTTTTCATCTATCTCGACTGCTAGGACCTTCTTTGCCCTTAGTGCCAACTCCTCTGTCATGGTTCCAACGCCTGGACCAATCTCTAGGATATTGTCATCTTCACTTATTTCTGCTGCATCAGCAATTTTTCTAACAATATTTCCATCTATTAAAAAGTTTTGTCCCAGAGACTTTGTAAATCTAAAGCCATACTTGGAAAGAATTTCTGAAAGTTTGCTGGGTTTATATAATCTATCTATGGGAGTTCACTTCCTTCATAGCCTCTTCAAATTCTTCCCTTCTTATGCCAAAGGAATTTAATTTGCTAAGAGTCTTTTTTCCATTTCCATATCCTATCTTTAGGATTTCAGAAAGCATCTCACGTCTTCTGCTTGCATCATCAGAATTCACTAGGTCATTTTTTATCAAGTCAGCCATGGTAAACTCTGTTGACTTTTCTGTCTTTGTTGCCCTAGCAGCCTTTAGTGCCTTTAGGATTTCTTCCGGCGAAGCATTCTCTACTCCAATGTCCCCATGTTTTGTGGAAACCCTTTGAGAAAGGTAGGCATGCTTGGCAGTGGGAATTTCATCTGCAATTCTCTTCCTAATTTGTGATCCAACGTAGTCAGAGTCAGTGAAAATTATTATTCCCTTCTTCTTGTCCATTTCCTTTAAGAGATTTATTAATTTTCTTCCGAAAGCAAAGCCGTGAGTGGTTATAATCTCTGCATCAACTGCCTTTTTAATGGCAATCTCATCGTCACGACCCTCTGCGACAATTACTTCTTTAATTGTCATCTTCATATTCCAAAAAACCTCTTTGTATTTTCTGCCGTTATTTTTTCCACTTCTTCTGGATCAATTTGCCTTAGGTCTGCAATGTATTGGCAGACAAACTTTACAAGCTTAGGTTCATTCCTCTTTCCCCTGTAGGGAACAGGTGTCATATAAGGGCAGTCTGTCTCAAGTAGGAGCCTATCAAGGGGCACCTTCTTTGCAACTTCCTTTGGAGTCTTGGCATTTTTAAAAGTAACCGCACCACCAAGGGCAATGTAGTCCCCCATCTTCTCATACTCTTCCATCATCTCAACTGATTGAGAGAAGCAGTGGATCAAGGCTGTGAATTCATATTTTTCGTGGGCCTCTTTTAAGATGTCAAAGGTATCCTTCACTGCATCACGAGAGTGGATGACAATATTCTTGCCAAGCCTTGCTGCAAGCTCAATTTGTCTCTTAAAGACTTCCTTTTGGACATCTCTTGGAGAGTTGTCATAGTAGTAGTCTAGTCCAATTTCTCCAATTGCCATAACTTTTTCATTTTTTGAAAGTTCAATTAATCTTTCTTCCACCTGGTCATTGTAGGTCTTTGCCTCATGAGGGTGGACCCCAATGGCTGCGTAAATATTTTCATATTTATTTGCAAGTTCCACTGACCTCTCAGATGATGGGAGGTCAGAAGAGTTATTTATTACAAGTTCTATTCCATTATCACCTAGGCTTTTGATTAGGCTTTCTCTATCTTCATCGAAGGCAGGATCATCTAGGTGGACATGTGAATCTATCATCTTATCTCCTATCTAACTTTTGCTCCTGATTTAAGGTCTGCTAAAATTGATGCAAGGCTTAGATTCTTTTCATCATCTTCTGCTGCAAGAATCATTCCCTTGGATTCAACTCCTCTTAACTTAATTGGCTTTAGGTTTACAATCATTAATACCTTCTTGCCAATTAAATCTTCTTTCTTGTAATGGTCCTTGATGCCAGATACAACTTGCCTTTCCATATCGCCAACTTTTAATTTTAATACAAAAAGTTTGTCAGCCTTTGGATGGTCCTCTACATCAAGAACTTCAGCTACCCTTATATCAAGTTTGTCAAAATCATCTATAGTAATTTCTTCTTTTATATCTTCTTTTTCTTCCTTCTTTTCCTTCATAATTCTTGACTCTAGTAGGGCTGTGTTTTCTTCGTTAAATCTTTCGATTTCCGCTTCAATGTCAAGTCTTGGGAAGATAACTTCTCCCTTTTTAACCCTAGTGTCATCAGGAAGTAGGCCAAATACTCTTGAATCATCCCAGCTCACTTTTTCATCAAGACCAAGTTGTTCCCTAATCTTTAGAGAAGTTTCCTTAATGAAGGGATAAATTAAAACAGAAACAATTCTCAAACTTTCTGCCAAGTTATATAAAACAGTGTTTAGTCTGTCCTTCTTGTCATCATCCTTTGCAAGCTTCCAAGGTTCAGTTTCGTCAACATACTTGTTAGTTCTCCTAATTAGCTTCCAAATTGCTTCTAGGGCAACGGAAAATTCGTAGTGTTCCATTGCTTTTTCAACATTATCTACAACAGACACTGCAAGATTTTCTAAATCATCATCAACATCTTCTCTTACGCCCATATCTTTGATAACTCCGTCGTTGTACTTGCCAATCATAGAAACAGTTCTTGAAAGTAGGTTGCCAAGGTCGTTAGCCAAGTCAGAGTTAAGTCTTTGCATAAACTTTTCTATGTTAAAGGATCCGTCAGAACCAAAGGAGAATTCACGAAGTAGGAAGTACTTAAGAGCGTCAACTCCATAAAGCTTTATTATTGGTTCAGGATAAATAACATTTCCCTTAGACTTACTCATCTTGTCATTGTCAAATAGAATCCAGCCGTGACCAAATACCTTGTCAGGTAGAGGTAGGTCAAGGGCCATTAAAATTGCTGGCCAAATAATAACGTGGAATCTTATGATTTCCTTTCCAACAAAATGGACACCAGCTGGCCAAAAGTCGTTAAACTTTTCTTTATCAGTTCCATAACCAATTGCAGTTAAGTAGCAAGTTAGGGCATCAATCCAAACGTAGACAACGTGTTTAGGATCAAAGGGAACCTTAACTCCCCAGTCAAAAGTTGATCTTGAAACAGAAAGATCTTCAAGCCCACCTTCGCCTTCAAAGAAGTTTTTAACCATTTCATTTTTTCTAAAGGCTGGCTCAATAAATTCTGGATGGTCTTCATAATATTTTAAAAGCTTGTCCTTATACTTAGAAAGTCTAAAGAAGTAAGACTCTTCGTTAGTAAGTTCAGTTGGTCTGCCACAGTCAGGACAAGTGTGCCCCTCTTCTAGTTGTGCTTCAGTCCAGAAAGACTCACAAGGCTTACAATAGTAGCCCTTGTATTCACCCTTGTAGATGTCACCCTTGTCATAAAGTTTTTGGAAAATTTCTTGGACGTCCCTTTCGTGGTCCTCATCAGTTGACCTAACAAAATAATCGTAATCAATATCCATAATTGACCAAAGCTTTTTGATGTTCTTAACAATTCCATCAACATAAGCCTTTGGCTCCATGCCAAATTCCTTAGCCTTATCTTCTATCTTTTGACCGTGTTCATCAGTACCAGTAGTAAAGAAAACATCATAGCCTTGCATTGTCTTAAATCTCTTAACGCAATCAACTGCCACAGTACAATAAGTGTGACCAATGTGAAGATTATCACTTGGATAGTAAATTGGCGTTGTAACATAAAATTTTTTATTACTCATAAAACCTCCATAAAAAAACCCAATCCACTGGGATAAGGCCTTGGCATAATCTGTCAATATTCCGATAAATTTCTACATATATTAAAATAATTATAACTGAATAAGATCATAAAATCAATTTCACCCTCTAATTTATCAACTTTCACTTAGCTATAAATAATAAATTTTTCTGATAAAATTTCTATCTTGTTGTATAATAGATAATTGTTTCATAAATTTTTTATAAATAATTTTTAATCAGGAGGTTTTTATGAATAAAAACATACTTAAGGGCCTAATCTTCTCTGGTCTTATTGGTCTTGTTGCCTACTTCTTGGGCAAGAGCTTCCCACTTGTTGGCGGACCAGTCTTTGGTATCCTACTTGGAATCATTTTAAATAATTTTAAAAGACCTGCGTCCTTTGAAGCCGGAATTAAATTCACATCTAAGAAAGTTTTGCAATACGCTGTAATTCTCTTGGGTTTTGGACTAAATCTTAGTGAAATAATTGTTGTTGGTCAGTCATCACTTCTAATTATTCTCTCAACAATTTCTACTGCCTTAATTATTTCCTTTGTTGTTGCAAAAATTCTTAAGATTGATACCAACATTGCAACTCTTGTTGGTGTTGGCTCATCAATTTGTGGTGGATCTGCTATTGCTGCAACTGCACCTGTTATTAATGCAAAGGACGAAGATGTTGCAACTTCAATTTCTGTTATATTTTTGTTTAACATCATCGCCGCTATTATCTTCCCAACTCTTGGGGTTAAGCTTGGCATGACTCACACAGGCTTTGGCATGTGGGCAGGTACTGCCATAAATGATACATCTTCTGTTGTTGCTGCAAGTGGAACTTGGTCCACAATGTTTAATGACGACACAGCTCTTAACTACGCAACAATTGTTAAGCTAACAAGAACTCTTGCCATTATCCCAATCACTCTTGGACTTGGCATCATCAAATCAAAGGAAAGCACCGAAAAGGTTAGCGTCCTAAAAACTTTCCCAACTTTTATTTTGTTCTTCCTTCTTGCATCAATTATCACAACTTTCCTTCCACTACCTGACGCCTTCTTGTCATCAATGAAGTTCTTGTCAAAGTTCTTTATTATCATGGCAATGTCAGCAATTGGTCTTAACACTGATATCAAAAAATTAATTTCTCAAGGTGGCAAGGCAATCATCGAAGGAGCCCTTTGCTGGATAGGAATTATTTTTGTCAGCTTGTTTATGCAACACCTACTCAATATTTGGTAAGACTTTATAAGTTAATAGTATGTAAGATAGCAGTCATTGATTGGCTGCTATTTTTTTGTAAACTTTTATAGAGAAAAGTCATTATAAAAATTAATAGCTATGAGACTTTCAAAATTTTTTAATGCAAGCGACAAGACCAAAAAAAGTCAAAAAATAAAGGCCCTCTCGAGCCTCATTTTTATAAAACCATGGACAAGAATTCCTTTGCCCTTTGTGTCTTTGGATTTGTGAAAAATTCTTTTGAGTCTTCGTCTTCTGCTATGACTCCCTTGTCCATAAAGAGAACCCTGTTGGATACGTCTCTTGCGAAGCCCATCTCGTGAGTTACAACAAGCATTGTAAGACCTTCTTCTGCCAAGTCCCTCATAACATTTAGGACTTCCTTAACCATCTCTGGGTCAAGAGCTGATGTTGGTTCATCAAAAAGTAGAACTTCTGGGTTCATGGCAAGGGACCTTGCTATTGCCACCCTTTGCTTTTGTCCACCAGATAGGGACATTGGCCTTGCGTCCCTAAAGGGATACATTCCAACTTTTTCAAGGAACTTGTCTGCTATCTTAACTGCCTCATCACGAGACCTCTTTAGGACCTTAACTTGTCCTATTACACAGTTTTCAAGAACAGTCATATTGTTAAATAAGTTAAAGGATTGAAAAACCATTCCCACCTTAGTCCTGTAATCATTAATAGAAGATTTTTCTTCTAACATGTTCTCTCCATGGTATCTTATTTCACCAGAGTCTGCTTCCTCTAAGAGGTTGATACACCTTAAAAGAGTTGACTTACCTGACCCAGATGAACCAATTATTGAAACAACTTCGCCCTTTTGGACTGTAAAATTTATTCCCTTTAAAACTTCATTTTCTCCAAAACTTTTTTCCAAGTTTTCTATTTCAAAAATGCCCACCATCTCACACCTCTTCCTTTACTTCTATAACTTCTGCTGTTGATTGAGACCCGTAAATCTTATAAGTTCCATCTCCGTCTAATTTCTTTTCAACAAGTTTCATTACTTGACTCACACTTATTGTTAGGACTAAATAAATAAGAGCTGTTATAAAGAAAACTTCGAAGTATCTAAGATAAGTTCCTGCAGCTGACTTTGAAATGAAGAATAATTCTGAAACAGAAATAACATTAAGAACTGAAGAGTCCTTGATGTTTACAATAAATTCATTGCCCACTGATGGGATAATATTTCTCACAGCTTGAGGAAGAACAACTTCTGTCATTGTTTGCCAGTGAGTCATTCCTATAGATAGGGCTCCTTCAGTTTGTCCCTTGTCTACAGAGATAATTCCACCCCTTATTATCTCTGCCATATAAGCTCCTGTGTTGACAGAAACTATAATTAGGGCTGAAGGCATAGCTGCCATATTCAAATTAAAATATTGAAGGGATCCATAATAAAACATCATAGCCTGTACCATCATTGGAGTTCCCCTAATAACTTGAATATAAACGCTAATTATAACATTTAAAATCTTTAGGCCCACCCTCTTAAAGGCAGATGACTTTTTATTTACTTTTGTTGTTCTTACTATTGCAATTAAAAGACCTATTAAAAAACCAATTAAAGTACCAACAACGGCAATTATAATTGTATTAATAGTCCCCTCAACAAAGAGGGGGCCATATTCTTTTAATAAAAATCCAATCCATCCAAAAAAACTACTTGGCATATTTATCTCCTATATCTTATTCACCTAGTGGTTGGTTAGCCACAGCTTCTTCCATTATTTTTTGTCTTTCATCTTCAGAAATTTTTGAAAGAGCTGCGTTTACCTTATCAAGAAGTTCCTTGTTGCCCTTTTTAACTCCTACTGCAATTGATGTATCTTCAACAGAAGTTTTGAATCCCTTGCCGTCAGCAAATTCAACAAAAGTTAAGTCCTTATTTGCTGCTACTGCTGATAAGGCTCCTGGTCTTTCAGAAACATATCCGTCAATCTTTCCACTTCTTAGAGCAACAATCATTGCTGGGAAAGTTTCAAGAGCAGTTGATTTATTTACGCCTTCCATTTGATCAATAACATCATAGTGGAAAGTGTTAAGTTGACCAGTGATATTTGCTCCCTTAAAATCATTTATGCTCTTTGCATTGGCATAAGGAGAATCCTTTTTAACAACAATTACAAGGTCTGATGTGTAATAAGTGTCTGAGAAGTCAAGAGTTTCCTTTCTTTCTGCAGTTGGGCTCATACCAGCTATAATAAGGTCAATTTTTCCAGATGTAATAGCTGGAGTAAGACCATTCCATTCAGTTTTTACAATTTCAAGTTTTTTGTTCATTGATTCAGCAATTTTCTTTGCGATTTCAACGTCATATCCACCAGCGTATCCACCTGTTGCAATTTTGTAGCCATGCTCTTCACCAGTTTGTGTCCAGTTAAAAGGAGCGTAGTCACATTCCATACCAACCCTTAATGTGTCTGAGTCAGCTGGTGCTGCAGCTGAACCTCCATCACCCTTTGGGTTACAAGCTGTTAAAAGCATTGTTCCTGCCATAGCTCCAATAAGTAATAATCTTCTTGCGTTTCTTCTTAAATTCATGATATACCTCCGTAAAATTCTTCGGTAACTATCAAAAAGTAATAAAAAAACAGTTTGGGAAAACCAAACTGTTAAAATGTCTAAATATGTAAAGACAAAGTATTTAACCTTAGATAGCTCCCCACTAAAACGTGACAGTCATACAAATATTATTTGCATGCCCAGCATATTATCTGTTACCAATAATACACTTCGGCGAAATTTCCTTTCATCTCCCTTCACTGCATGGTCTTGCTCTGAAAGATTACTGATAAATCCCGCGCCTCTATCGTATTTTTCAATACAATTTATTTAATTGTTTCATCAATTATATAAAGGAGATTTTTAAAAGTCAAGGACAATTTTCATTTTCTTGAAAAATAATTATAAAACTTTTTTTGTGCTATTTACTAGTATAACAAACTTGACATTTTCGTTTATTATGATAAACTTTAAATACAAAGTAAGTTTTAACTTTGCTTTAGACGAACGGACTGGAGTTCTAAAACCCATATCCATTGCAGAGTGGGAAACTGTGAAAAACCCGAAATAGAGAATGTCCTATGGCATTCTCTATTTTTATGAAAAGGAATTTTATGATTACAACATTTAAAGAAAGAGTAAAAAATACAATAATAGATTGTTCAAAAATTTATTATAAAAATTTTATAAAAAAAGAATTTTTAATATATTCCAAATCATTTACCAACGCTTCATTTTATACAATTACAGCAAAAAAAGATAATTATTTACATTTAACGGGATTAAATACTCGACTATCACCAAATATGTTTTTCGATAAATGTTTTAGTGGAACATTACAAGAAAATGACTTTGAAATAAATTCTAAACAACAAAAGGGTTCTGTTAGAAGAAAAATTAAAATATTAAGCGAAGCTATGAATATGCCTCTCTTAATAAACGATATGCAAATAGAAGAAAACTTTGAAAAAAACAACATACTTTGTTCTATTGCCACAGCAAATACAAGCTTCACATTGGGATTTACTTTGTTAAAAAACTCTAAACCAAAAACATTGCTTAAGGGTTTTCAGTTAACTAATCCTGGTGAAATAGATTTATTTGTACAACATGATAAAGAAACAAACGAGAACAAAATTATCATAAATAAAATAGAGTTACATAGTATTTTCGATGAAATAAAGCTACAAGTTCCGCATTATTTTAATGAATTTAATGAAACTGATATTAGGTAAATATTAAATACAAAACTTTAAAATATTTATTTAAAGTTTTTGATATCATCAAATACCGGTTTCAAGAAAATATGAATATTATTGCTCCTGGAAGAAAATCTAAAAGAATGGAAAAATTAGTCACAAAAGTTTTATTTTTTGACTAATTTTTAGTACTTATATTTTGTATTTTACTTCCCTTTTTATATCATTGTAATAAATAAACGACCCATCCTTATATTAATAGATGAGTCGTTTTTATTCCCTTTATTCTAAAACTCTAATAATTAAAATTATTTTTCAATTTTCTCTTGAAAAATATCTACAATTGTTTTTTCAGTTCCAATCATTCCAGGTGAAGCTATTGTTCCCATATTTTTCATTGTTTCTTCTGGTGTATCTCCATTTATACCATGAACTTTATTAATATGAACTCCATTTAGGGCAAGCTCACAAGAATCAAATGCTGCTGAAACTGCTGCTATTCCCTTCATAGTACATCCTTGATTTCCACCATCACAAATCATACCTGTTATACTAGAAGCCATATTATTAATAACATATTCCATTGTCTCAAGATTTCCATCTCTTAAATAAGCTAGTCCACAAGCCATACCTGTTCCTGCTGCTATAGCACATCCACAGAAAGCTGATAATCTTCCAGAATATTCTTTAATATACATACAGATTAAATAACTTAAAGCTGTAGCTCTAATCAATTTTTCTTTTGGAAGGTTTCTGATTTTGTATGAAGCGTATAATGGCATTGTTGCAATAATACCGTGGGCCCCTGATCCTGTAATACTCATAGCTGGTTTATCTAATCCAATTACCCTAGCTTCTATTGCACCATTACATAAAAGTTGAGCTGTTTTCAATTCATTGTCAGAGAAAATTTCATCATTATTCATTTTCTTTAACTGTCTTGCAAAAGTTGTTTTAGGACTATTCAATCCTTCTTCAAAAAGCTCATAATTAACTTTAAATGCTTCATTGATAAACTCTATTTCTTCGTATGGAACATTATTAACATATTCTAAGATCTCTTTTAGCGTATATTTTAAAATTAATGGAGTTTCATTGTCACCCTCTTCTTCTGTGTGATGATTTCTTTCTGCTTCAAATATTACTTCTCCATTCAATTCAATTTTTACTATATTTGTGTGTTTATCTTCAATTGTAACTATACACTTGTCTGTATCAGTTTCAACAGTAGCTTCAATGAAAATCCTAGAAGTAATGCCAGATAGTTTTACACCAATTTTCCCTTCATCTACTAATTTTTTAGCTACTTCATTATCTTCAGGAGTAACATCTGAAAGAGATTCTAAGCCTTTTTCTGGATTGCCTGCTACTACTCCTAAAGCTGCCGAAAATATATTTCCAACTTCTTCAGAATTAGGTATTCCACAAGTAAAAGCGTTTTTATACATTCCAGAGTTCATTGAAACTAGGACTGATTTTATTTCTCCTTTTGTATAACTCCTAGCCTTAGAGCAAGCAAAAGCTATAGCTCCTGGTTCAGTAACGCCTAATGCTGGAACCATATCCATTTTTATTAAATTAGTTAATTTTTCCATAATTCTCTCCCTTCGATTAAGTTGTACCAACCTTTTCTTTTATTTTTCTTTTTCTTCAAATATTCTTCCTTTGCCAGTAATACATAGGATTAAAGTCAACACCCAAATAACCCATGGATAAAATGCAGTAAATATCATATCTGTTGCCTTTAGATCAGGTAGGAATCCGTATGTACCTTTCATAGAAGAAAGTCCACCTAATAATAATAGAACGCATCCACCATAAGGTAAAAAGAATGGGAATGAACAAATTGTTGTGGCTAATATATTTGCTCTACGATATGGATGTAGATCACTTTTTTTGCCAATCGCATTAACAAATGGAGCAACACATATATTTGCAATTGTATTAATTGCAGCAATTAATATTCCAAATATTGTTACTAAAGAGAATATTGCTATTTCTGATCCTCTAGGTGTTTTTATTACTGAGTTTGTAAGCCAATCTACAACAGCATCCATACATCCACTAGCAACTAACAATTCCCCCATAGATACAACTATTAATAGTAAAATTGAAACATTTAACATTCCACCGACACCATCAGGTATTGCTCCTGAAATAACACCGTCTTTTATACTAATTAATGCTGATAAGTCAAATAGACCAAATACAAGACCTATAGCAATAGCTACTACTATACCAACACTTAAACAAGCAAAAATATTTTTACCATTAACTGATAAAAGTATAACTATAATTGTTGGAATTAATAAAAATAACCCTTTTGGTATTTGATATTGACTTAATAATTTAGCCGCTTCACCTGGGTCAATAGCTCCTTGTCCACTAGATCCTAAAACAAAAAACATAATTGCAGCAATAATAAATCCTAGAATAACCACAGGAAAACGCAACTTAACAGTCGGCCCTATTTCAGCAACACCATCTTTATATTGATATTCTTGTGTAGTTGCTGCAATAATTGCTGTATCAGATACTGGAGCTAAATTATCCCCTACAGCTGCTCCCGATAGAATAGCACCTGCTAAAATTGCTGAGCTTGAACCTAGAAGTATTCCTGCTGGATAAAGAATAAAACTCATAGTTGATATAGTGCCAAATCCTGAACCAGTTGCAATAGCAAATAAAGCCGAGAAAACAAATGCTGCTAAAGTGAATGTAGCTCCACTCATTTTTAGTTTAACACTTAACCATACTAACCCCTCAACTATATGACCACTTTTAAGAATATTTCCATATATTCCTATTACTAGCCAAAGCATTACAGCAGTAACACCAACTTTGGAACCTAATCCTTGCAAAATTACATCCCAATAATCTTCAATATTCTTAGCAAATAACATACCCACTAAGATACCAACTACACCTGCACCTATCATCATATTTAAGTCTGCTGCGTTTATAAAAGATAATGTAATTGTAACAGATATAAATATTAAGAAAGGTATCAATGCCATAAAACTTCCACCCCTAAAATCTAACTTCTTTTTCATAACTCTCTCTCCTCTCTGTTTAGATTTTGTATATGAAATTTTAATAAAGGGAACAATATAATTATAAATACTAAATTATTTTACACTAATATGATATAAATATAATGATTTACTTCGCGAAAATTTTTATTAACGATATTATAGTTCAATTACTTAACGAAAGTCAAGCAAATGCTTTCTTTACTAAACTAAATTTTTATAAAGTTATCAAGTCTTACAATCTTACAAGTTTCCTTTAACTAATAAAGAATTATCCCGCAATAAATTTCTGAATAAAAAATATAGTGCAAGATAGGAATTACTTCCCTTCTTACACTATTTATCCTACTAAAAAAGCTCCCCTCAGGGAGCCCTTAAAATTTTATTTATTTCCACATGTCAACTTCAGAAGTTGAGTTTAGTCTTTCTCTATTGTGAGAGTTTGCTGCATCAAGAATGTTGTAGTAAGCCCAGAAGCCTTCACTAACGTCAGAGAACTTGTTAAGTGATGAAGTGTTCACATTGTTAAGTGAGCTTTTGTTTGTATTTCTGTTAAATACAGAGTTTAGGATTGTAACAGCTTCTGCTCTTGTGATCTTTGCGTTTGGTTTGAAGCTTCCATCTGGATAACCAGTTACATTTTTGTTACCATAAAGTTTGTCAATTGCATCCTTTGCCCAGTGGTCTTTAACATCTTTGAAGTCTGATGTGCTAGCTTTTTCATTTTTAAAACTGCTAGAAAGCTTTTGTTCAAATTATGCTCTCTTTTTAACGTAGCCAGAAATCATTTGTGCAAATTCTGCTCTTGTTATGCTTTCATTTGGTTTAAATGTTCCATTAGGGTAACCAGAGATTAGTCCCATACCAACAACATAGTTGATTGCCTTTGAGTACCAATCGTTGCTTGCATCAGAAAATTTTGTAGCTTGGGATGTTCCAAAGTTTGCTCCACCATTTAGAAGGGTAGCAAACATTTGAGCTGCTTCTGCTCTTGTTACATTTGCTTGTGGCTTAAATGTTCCATCTGGATAGCCCTTGATGTAAGCAATTGCCTTAACTTCTTCTACTGCATTCTTTGTTACCTTGTATTCAATCTTAGTGATGTTTTTGTCCTTATCTCTAGCTTCGATTTTAATTGTTTCGCCATTTATTAGGGCTCTGTTTAGATATGCTGTAAATACTCCTGCGTTGTTTACATAAGTTGTGGAGATTTTATTGCCATTTGCATCGTAAACTGTGATTTCATCATCAGTATTTGCAGTTCCCTTTACAACTTTTTGTCCGTCAAGGGCTTCTGTAACTTTGAATTTTTTGTTTTCAACAGTTTTTGAATCTGTGTAGAATCTTAAATCTTTAAGATCACTATCATTGATGCTTTTGCTTAGAGTAAGTGTGAATTTTCCATCCTTGTCAGCTCTAACTGTGCCAAGTTTTTCTCCATCAAGATATACTGTGATAAAGTCAAAGGCATGACCCTTAACTCTTCCTGTTAGGACACTTCCAGAAGCACTTAAATCAGTAGCATCTACTCTTGTGCCCTTTATATTTCTGTAGTTGTCGTTTTTAATTTCTTTTTCTGCTGATTCATATCTACCATCTACAGCTTTTACTAAGTAAGTTTCTCCTTCTTTAAGATTTACACTAATCTTAATGTCTCCATTGCTGTAAGCTTGACCTATTCTTTCATAGCTAGAGTAAAATCCGTATCCATATCTTGAGTTTGCTAGTTTAATATAAATATCAGCATTTGATGAAGTATATCCTGTTAAATATTTTCCATCATATTTAAGGTTTGAAAGTGAAAGTCTTTCTCTTTGTCTTCTTTCTTCTTCTCTCTTTTCTCTTTCTTCTTTATCTTTCTTTTCTTTAGCTTCTTTATCTTCTCTTGCTTTCTTTTCTTCTGGTGTTTCTTTCTTTTCTTTATTTGGATCTACATTTCCAGGATCTTGTTTATCCTTTGGTTTTTCTGCTCCAGGTTGTGCTTGTGTTTCGCCTTTATTGTTTGGGTTTCCTGTTCCAAGTGTTGCTGACCCTGGTGTTGGTGCTTGTGTTGTTGCACCTGGAGTGCCTGTAGCTGGTTTTGCTGCTCCTTGATTAGGTGATGGTTTACCTGCAAAAGCAGATACTGGGATTGATGCTGCTAGCACTCCTGCTAGAGCAAGTGTTAAATATTTTTTGCTATATGGTTTCATAAAAATTTCCTCCTAAATCAAAAATATAAAATATATTTATACTCTTATTTCATACTATGTTACTGAGTTTAAAGCTTATTTGTGATAAAAAAGTGATAATTTAGAGCTTTTTATTGGATTTAATCTTTTCTTAATAATTTGTAATTTTACAGAAATAAAATTTTCTATCAAAAAAAGTAATAAAAAGAAAAAAAATTTAAGTCCTCACTTAATAAGAATTTTTATTCATTAATCAAGTTCTAAAAATCTACAGACCCTCATCATAAATTCTTTGCAAGTAAAAAGGACCTGCCTAAGCAAGCCCCTAAATTTATTTTACTTTGACAGACAAGTCGTCTACTTCTACTTCAACTACAATTGTGTCGCCGTCCATTACGTCGCCCCTAATTATCATCTTTGAAATAATAGTTTCAAGCTTGTGAGAGATGTATCTCTTAACAGGTCTTGCACCATATTGTGGGCTAAAGGATGCATTCAAGATAAATTCCAAAGCTCCATCTGTAACTTCGATGTGGATGTCTCTATCTGCAAGTCTCTTTTCAACTTCGGCAATGCTTTGTTTGATGATGCCATAGATTTCACTCTTTTGAAGTGGTTTGAATAATACAATTTCATCAACCCTGTTTAAGAATTCTGGCCTAAAGGATGCCCTCAAGTCATCCATAACATTTTCTCTCGCATCTTCTTTGATCTTGCCATCTTCATCGATGCCGTCAATTAAGAAGTGAGATCCAATGTTTGATGTCATTATAATAACTGTGTTTTTAAAGTCAACAGTCCTGCCTTGGTTGTCAGTAAGTCTACCATCATCAAGAACTTGTAACAAGATGTTGAATACATCTGGATGGGCCTTTTCGATTTCATCAAAGAGGATTACTGAGTATGGTTTTCTCCTTACTGCTTCAGTAAGTTGTCCACCTTCATCATATCCTACATATCCTGGAGGGGATCCAACAAGTCTTGACACAGAATGTTTTTCCATGTACTCGGACATGTCAATCCTTATTAGGTTTCTCTCGTCATCGAAAAGTGTTTCAGTAAGTGCCTTGGCTGTTTCAGTTTTACCAACTCCAGTTGGTCCTAAGAAGATAAAGGAACCTATTGGTTTGTTTTTATCTTTAAGTCCAGCTCTTGCTCTTAAAACTGCGTCTGACACAAGTTCAATAGCCTTGTCTTGACCTATTACCCTCTTGTGGAGGATATCTTCAAGACCTAACAATTTATCTCTTTCAGTCTTATTTAATTTTTCAACAGGGATTCCTGTCCACCTGCTAACTACATAGGCGATTTCATCTTCTGTGACTTCTTCCTTCACCATAGATGATTCGTCTTTTGTAGATGCTTTTTCTCTAGCTGCAAGTTCTTCTTTTAACTTTGGAAGAGTTCCGTATTTTAATTCAGAAAGCCTTTCAAGATCGTAGTTTCTTTCAGCTTCTTCTATTGCGTGGTTAGTGTCTTCGATTTTCTTCTTGATGTCCTTTGTGGAATCAAGTTCCTTCTTTTCTGCTTCCCACTTAGATTTTAATCTGTCAAACTCAGCCTTTTCTTCAGAAAGTTCTTCTTGAAGTTTTTTAAGTCTTTCAGCACTTGCCTCATCAGTTTCCTTTTTAAGGGCTTGATTTTCAATTTCAAGTTGCAAGATTTTTCTTCTAACTTCGTCAATTTCTGTTGGCATTGAGTCGATTTCTGTCCTAAGCATTGCACAAGCTTCGTCCATTAGGTCGATTGCCTTATCTGGCAAGAACCTGTCAGTGATATACCTGTCAGATAAAGTTGCCGCAGCTATAACTGCTGAGTCAGAGATCCTAATTCCGTGGTAGATTTCATATTTATCTTTTAGACCACGAAGGATTGCAATAGTATCTTCAACACTTGGTTCCTTTACCATAACCTTTTGGAATCTTCTTTCAAGGGCAGGGTCCTTTTCGATGTACTTTCTGTACTCGTCAAGAGTTGTTGCCCCAATAGCGTGAAGTTCACCACGAGCAAGCATTGGCTTTAAAAGGTTAGATGCGTCCATAGCACCATCAGTCTTGCCTGCTCCCACAATATTGTGGATTTCGTCGATAAATAAAATTATATCTCCATTGGATTTTAAGACTTCATTTAAAACAGCCTTTAATCTTTCTTCAAATTCACCACGATATTTTGCACCAGCAATTAGGGCCCCCATATCAAGTGAAAAGACAGTTTTGTTTTTTAAGCCTTCTGGCACGTCTTCAGAGACAATTCTTTGAGCAAGTCCACCAGCAATGGCAGTCTTACCAACTCCAGGAGGACCAATTAGAACTGGGTTGTTCTTAGTCCTACGAGAAAGAATCCTGATTACGTTACGAACTTCTTCGTCACGACCAATAACTGGGTCAAGCTTGCCTTCACGAGCAAGTTCAGTTAAATCTTGACCATACTTTTTAAGAGCGTCGTAAGTTCCTTCTGGGTTGTCAGTAGTAACGTGTTGGTTGCCCCTGATTTTTTTAAGGGCATTTAAAAATCCATCCGCATCAATCTTGTTCTTATTAAAGATAGAAGAAGAATCAGTCCACTTCATATTCAAAAGAGCAAGGTAGATGTGTTCAACAGAAAGGTAATCATCACCCATCTTCTTCTTAAAGTCCTCTGCCTTTTGGAAAAGTTCCCTATAAGAAGAGTCGGCATAAACTTCTGCACCTGATTGTTTTGGAAGTCTTTCAATAACCTTTAAGACGTCACTTTTTAACATATCAGGGTTTTTGTCCATATATGTCAAGACCCTAGGAATAAGGCCTTCCTTGTCATTTAAGAGGGCATAGTTGATGTGAATTTCTTTTACCTCTGGATTGCCGTATTCCTTAGCAATATTATATGCACCTTGAACGGCTTCAAGGGATTTTTGAGTAAATTTGTCAAAATTCATATAAACACCTCATTTGTTCAATATATTTAATCAATTAAAAATTGTTATTTACTTAATTTTTCTAATTCCTTATATAATTTTTCTTGTTCTTCAGTTAAGTCCTTAGGATTTACAATATTAAAGACCACATAAAGGTCCCCCACATTTCCCTTAAGGTCCTTAAAGCCCTTAGAAGAAATCCTCATCTTGTTGCCGCCAACAAAACCTTGAGGAATCTTTAACTTTAACTTACCATTAAGAGTCTCTACAGTCTTAGAAGATCCAAGAGCAGCTTCCCATGGATAAATGTTAACAGTCCTTGTAACATCAAGCCCATCGAGGACAAGATCTTTTTCATCCTTGATGTTGATCTTGAACAAGATATCGCCAGGAAGACCAAACTTTTCTCCTTTTACCTTGACCTTCTTGCCCCTAGTGATTCCAGCAGGAACCTTGACAGCGACATCATATTCCTTTTGCTTGTAAGTTAAAGAAACATTCTTTGTCACACCTTCAAAGGCCTCCTTAATAGAAATAGAAAGCTCAGATTCAAATTTATTTCTAGCCTTCTTTTGGGACCTTCCTCTTCCCTTGGAAGAGAAATCTCCGAAGATGTCATTTAAGTTAAAGCCACCAGAGAAATTGCCACCAGACTTAGAAGAACCAAAAATAGTTTCAAAGAAGTCTGAGAAGTCTGCACCGCTTCCTCCTGTGGTATAAGTGTAACCATATTGAGAAGGGTCGAAATCATAGCCAGATGAAAAATCATAATTAGATCCGAAAGTATCATATTTCTTTCTCTTGTCGGGGTCTGACAAGACCTCATAGGCCTCAGAGACTTCCTTAAACTTTTCTGCAGCTGCCTCGTCGCCTTGGTTGACGTCGGGATGATATTTTTTCGCAAGCTTCCTATAAGCCTTCTTTATCTCCTTTTCATCTGCATCTTTAGAAACTCCAAGGATTTCATAATAATCTTTGTATTTCAAAATGTAACCTCCTCATATATATAAACATTTAATCTTACTCTAATTATATCCCAATAAAAAATATTGCAACATAATAGAAGTTAATTAAATAGATTTAAAATTAAGACCTTTATCTAATTTCCGTTTCCGTTTCCGTTTCCGTGAAATTAAAATAAAAATCATAGTCAAATTTAGTTTGACTATCTTTGACTATCTAAATTATACAACATCATTAGCACTCTTGCAAGTAGTCTGCTAATTTATTTTAAAAAATTTTTATTGCCTTGTTTCTATGAAAACGATATACTGTAAGTGTAAAACTAGAAAACAATATTTTAGAGAGGAGTAAACCATGAAGAAACTAAACATTAAAAAAATATCTATCTACTTATCTTTTTTACTTGTATCAATGTTAGTATTTACAGCTTGTAGTAAAAAAGCTAATGCAGATGGTCCTACAATTGCAGTTTCTTGGTCAACTGATGAAGTTGATAAAGATTCAAAGGATAAGGTAGATATAGACACTCAAATGTATGCTGACGCCTTAAGAAAAGCTGGTGCAAAAGTTGTATTTCTTAATGAAATGAAATCTCTTGACCAAGCTAAAGAAGAAATCAAAGATGTTCAAGGCGTTGTCATAACAGGTGGCGATGACTTAAATCCTGCTTTATACAACGAAGAACCAATTCCTACTTTAGAAGAAATTAATCCTAGAAGAGATGATTCCGACGTATTCTTACTTAAGGCTTTGTTAGAAGAAGATAAGCCTACATTAGCAACTTGCAGAGGAATGCAACTTACTAATGTTTTATCGGGTGGAACATTATATCAAGATATAATGGTACAACATCCAACTGACATAATTCACAGAGATCCAAATAAAAAAGTTTTTGTGAAGCATGAAATAAATGTATTTCCTGACAACATCTTAGCTGAAGGATTCGGAAAAAATGGTAACGTAGAAGTTAACTCTTGGCACCACCAAGCAGTTAAAGATTTAGGAAAAAATTTAGAAGTTTTAGCAGAAGCTCCTGATGGTACTATCGAAGCAATAAGAAGAACTGATAAAAAATACTTCTTAGGCTTACAATTCCACCCAGAAGCAATGATAATGGAAGATAATAATAAAGATGCATTAAACCTTTATAAAACTTTCATAGCAAAAGCACAAGAATTATCAAAAGAAGCAAAATAATTTTTTTATTCTAGTTTTACAAAAGCACAGAGGAGCAACTTAGCTCCTCTTTCTTATTAATTTTTATTATTTTATTCCCTTCTATATCAAAAGTTTTATAAATTTATTAAATATTTTAAATTTCTTATTGTCTTATTCGTGTTACTATGATAAACTGGTAACAGATTATTTAATACACTTTTTTAATTAAATTCCTTTTACTCGCCGAGGTCGTCTCGGCAATTTTTTTTGTCCTTTTTTATGACTTAAGGATTTTTTATAAGCCCATAGCTTTTCACGACTTTATAAATTTTTATGAGTCTATCTTGTCTTATGACTTTGTAATTTTTTATAGCTTTGTAATTTTTTATGACTTTATAAATTTTTGCAAGCTCATAAATCTTTACAGGTTTATAAAAATTTATGACGCCATAATTTCTTACAACTTCCTCAACTTTAATTAAGATTTTTAAATTATTCATTTTAAAAGCAATTCCCTTTGACCCTTCTTTTTAAAAGTGATAAAATGAAATTACCATAAAGAGAAGGCGAGAGACAAGCTCATCGACCCTTCAGCAACCTACCATGAGGCAAGGTGCTAATGCTTGTATGATGGATACATATTAATCTTGCATCCATCTTTCGATGGGTGCTTTTTAGTACCATAAATAGTGTAAGAAAG
>NZ_KQ960254.1:1154-2390 GCF_001553125.1 Peptoniphilus sp. DNF00840 | reverse complement strand
GGAAGTTATTATTACAAGAGAAATTGTGAAATAAAATTTTACAAAAGATGAAGACCATGAATAAGAATTAATTTTTAAGAGGTCTAAAAAAATCGACTCTATAAAATCTTTTTGGAAGTAAATTTCCAAGAGATATTATAGAGCCTTTTTGATTTAAAAGAAGAGAGAAAGAGAAAATATAAAAAAGATTTATAAAAGCCATAAGGGAAACAAAAAAGAAAGAAAAGAAAAAATAAAAAAAGACAAAATAAGTAAGAAAAAATCTAAGGTTTAAAGAACAAAAATACAAGATTAACGCATGCCTTAAAGTAGAGAAAAAAGCCTATGATAAATAGGTATTAATACACATAACACAAGCTTGACAAGAACAAGGTTGAGGCATACAATTTAAAGGAAATCTATAGAAATTGAGGGAAGTATTAGTGATAGTGATAACAGAATACTTAACCTCCATATTATAATAAAAAAATATAAAAAGAAAAAACAGAAAAAATAAAATGGAGGTAAAAAATGAAAGAAAGTAAGAAAAGAATAACGGGGCTTTTTCTTGCCCTTGCAATGCTTATAGCTTGCCTACCCCTAAACCCAATAGCTGCATATGCAGCAGAAGGTGATGTGGTAATAAATAGTACAAACTTTCCTGATAATAATTTTAGGGATTATGTAAAAAAAGAGTTTGATACAGATAGTGACAATGCACTAAGCCAAGCAGAACTTGATAAAGTTAAATCTATAAATGTTAATGGCAAAAGTATTCGGAGTTTAAAAGGAATTGAGCATTTTAAAAATCTGACTGAGCTTAAGTGTAGTTCTTTAGACCTAATAAGTCTAGATGTAAGTAATAATATAAAACTTACTAAGCTTGATTGTTCTAATAACCGCATAGCAATTCTAAATTTAAGTGAAAATAAAGAACTTAATGAGCTTGATTTTTCAAATAATCACCTAACAAGTCTAAATGTAAGTAATAACACAGCACTTACTCAATTGAATTGTAGTGAAAACTCACTAACAAGTCTAGATGTAAGCAAAAACACAGCACTTACTGAACTTTCTTGTGGTAGTAACTATCTAAAAAGTCTAGATGTAAGTAATAACACAGCACTTACTAAGCTTGATTGTATTTTTAACCAACTAACAAGTCTAGATGTAAGCAAAAACACAGCCCTTACTGAAATGTGGTGCAATAATAACCAACTAACAAGTCTAGATGTAAGTAATAACACAGCACTTACT
>NZ_KQ960254.1:0-1054 GCF_001553125.1 Peptoniphilus sp. DNF00840 | reverse complement strand
AAGCAAAAACACAGCCCTTACTCAATTGAATTGTGGTGGTAACTATCTAAAAAGTCTAGATGTAAGCAAAAACACAGCCCTTACTCAATTGAATTGTAGTAAAAACTCACTAACAAGTCTAGATGTAAGCAAAAACACAGCCCTTACTCAATTGAATTGTAGTAAAAACTCACTAACAAGTCTAGATGTAAGCAAAAACACAGCACTTACTAAACTTGATTGTTCTATTAACCCATTAACAAGTCTAGATGTAAGTAATAACACAGCCCTTACTGAATTAGATTGTAGTGAAAACCAACTAACAAGTCTAGATGTAAGCAAAAACACAGCCCTTACTGAATTGAATTTTAGTGAAAACTCACTAACAAGTCTAGATGTAAGCAAAAATACAGTTCTTAATGAGCTTAATTTTTCAAATAACCAACTAACAAGTCTAGATGTAAGCAAAAACACAACTCTTACTAAATTGATATGTGATAATAACCGACTAACAAATTTAGATTTAAGCAAAAACACAGCTCTTGAGGATTTTGAGTGTATTAATAACGATTTAACAAATTTAGATTTAAGCAAAATCAAACATCTTCTAAATTGTTGGAGTTATAACAACCCGTGGATATATTTAAAACTACCTGACGGAGATATTTATAAAAAATTATCTCCAATAACTTACACTGTAAAAGTTGCAGAAGGAAGTTCAAAAATTCCCTTTACTGCACTTCCACAAGGTTTTGATAAGAAAAGGATTAAGGCAGATTCAGTTGAGGGTACAAGTTTAGAAGAAGATGGCTTTAAGTGGAATAAATCAACTGGCCTTATAAGATTTAAATATAAATTGTGGGACAAGCCAGAGACAAATGATGCAAAATTAAGAGAAGCAGATGATGAAGAATCAGGATTTGTAGATGCGGAATTAAGAGCATTACTTGAAGTAGTGGGACCAGTAGACCCAACAAAGCCAGAGGGAAAGAATCCAGACACAAACAAATACTGGACAGTATCTTTTGAATCCGAAGATGAAAGCAAGGGAACAGTAGCAGCAGAAAACACCTTC
>NZ_KQ960253.1:22796-23160 GCF_001553125.1 Peptoniphilus sp. DNF00840 | reverse complement strand
TCGCACCCCTCGCGGGTGCGTGGATTGAAATCTATTACTTGATATATTAGAAATAACTCGACACGCAGGTCGCACCCCTCGCGGGTGCGTGGATTGAAATTATGCTCGATAAAGTCGATTCTGATTCGATTTTTGTCGCACCCCTCGCGGGTGCGTGGATTGAAATAAGGCAACACCAGGACAATTAGGCACTGTTAAAACGTCGCACCCCTCGCGGGTGCGTGGATTGAAATGCATCTGCATCGCAAAGTGCCAAGGCTCTAAATAGTCGCACCCCTCGCGGGTGCGTGGATTGAAATATTAATAGAATCTACAAGTGAAAGAATAAAACAACGTCGCACCCCTCGCGGGTGCGTGGATTGAA
>NZ_KQ960253.1:22262-22696 GCF_001553125.1 Peptoniphilus sp. DNF00840 | reverse complement strand
TCGCACCCCTCGCGGGTGCGTGGATTGAAATCTCTCCAGTCTGTACTCTCTTAATGAGTCTAAAAGTCGCACCCCTCGCGGGTGCGTGGATTGAAATGTAGCCAAATTCAAAGCCTTGCACTAAGACATAGGTCGCACCCCTCGCGGGTGCGTGGATTGAAATGCTACAAATATGAGAAATTATATAGAAAAACTTACGTCGCACCCCTCGCGGGTGCGTGGATTGAAATTCAGTTCGAGGATGAGTGGATTGAGGAATTGTATCGTCGCACCCCTCGCGGGTGCGTGGATTGAAATGGTAAAAAATCCAGACTTGAGATGGATTGATGAACAGTCGCACCCCTCGCGGGTGCGTGGATTGAAATGCAAGCGGCTACGCCGTCCTTGACAGTGGGGCCCTGTCGCACCCCTCGCGGGTGCGTGGATTGAAATGT
>NZ_KQ960253.1:21934-22162 GCF_001553125.1 Peptoniphilus sp. DNF00840 | reverse complement strand
CGCACCCCTCGCGGGTGCGTGGATTGAAATGTAAGACGAGAAGTAAGAACACTAGATTAATAATAGTCGCACCCCTCGCGGGTGCGTGGATTGAAATTATTGAGGATTTGCAAAAAAAAGAGTTACCAAAAGTCGCACCCCTCGCGGGTGCGTGGATTGAAATTTGTGATTGTCTTAATCTTGATAAATTTCTTATAAGTCGCACCCCTCGCGGGTGCGTGGATTGAA
>NZ_KQ960253.1:0-21834 GCF_001553125.1 Peptoniphilus sp. DNF00840 | reverse complement strand
CGCACCCCTCGCGGGTGCGTGGATTGAAATTTTTCCGCTCTTGCATATATAAGATATAGACCTACGTCGCACCCCTCGCGGGTGCGTGGATTGAAATAACAAGTCGATAAAACTATGGACTTTGACATAATGTCGCACCCCTCGCGGGTGCGTGGATTGAAATCAAAGTTAAAGTAGTTAGAATTAAACATATTGTAACGTCGCACCCCTCGCGGGTGCGTGGATTGAAATATAGCCTAAGCCGCCCTTGTCTAACTCTACAAAGGTCGCACCCCTCGCGGGTGCGTGGATTGAAATAATCTTGAAATAACGCCTAATACGCCAAGCACTCGTCGCACCCCTCGCGGGTGCGTGGATTGAAATATCGAGCCAACAATCCAAAATAGATATATGGAAGGTCGCACCCCTCGCGGGTGCGTGGATTGAAATTGCTATTTCAATTTTTAGTTCTGCAATAGACTGAGTCGCACCCCTCGCGGGTGCGAGGATTGAAATGTCGTAAGTGTACATATCGATGCCAAGAGATGGAAGTCGCACCCCTCGCGGGTGCGTGGATTGAAATTTGTTATGATAGTTTGAATAATGTTTCTTTAACTTGTCGCACCCCTCGCGGGTGCGTGGATTGAAATTTTAATATAATAAGGTGATTTACTATATGAAAAATAATTTTTTAAATTTATTTACTTTAATAACTTATCTTATAGGTTTTGTTTTAATTATATTGTCTAATATATATAAAAACATATATTTAGCGAAAGTAGCTATGGGGTTTTATGTTTTATTTGGTTTGATTTTAATTTTTGCCTTTTGGTTAAAAAAATAATATATTCTTCAAATGAATAAATATAAAAACGATTCAGTCGCACCCCTCGCGGGTGCGTGGATTGAAATCATTAAGAAAGGTAAGGTTAGCAAAAGTTGGGAAAAAATTTAAAAGAAAAGCTGTTATTTTTAAAAGCAAATTGTAACCCTTATGAAATTAATGAGTATTTTGCTATTGAATTTGCAGATGATTATGATGTATTTGCCCAAGATAAAAATAATATTGAAGTCTTAGACTATCTAAATGATGAATTTATTGACATTGATGTTGATTATAGTCATAGTAGTGAATTTGATAGTAAAGTAAGAGGGACAATTGATGAAGCTATTAATATGTTAAGTTGTATGCCTTCCGAGTTGGTGGGTTGAAAATTTTTACTCGCCCAGCGAGTGAAAAATTTAGTAGCAATATTCATAGGTGTGTGGATAGAAATTGAGGTAAATGGTTATTATTATGAAGGTAAAATTTATTGGTGAGTCTGATCCTGTTTATATGATTAATGGAAAGGTCTACGATGTTATTAGCATTGAAAAGGGTTGGTACAGGATTGTTGATGAAGAAGGGGAGGATTATTTGTATCCACCCGAGCTTTTTGAAGTTATTGACGAGGGAGGCGATTAAAATGGCAGAATATAAAACAAACCCTGAGCAATTAGCTAAAAATAGGGAGTATAAGAGAAAGAATAGGGAGAAGTTAAAAATACAAACTTACAGAAGTCATGGATTGTTATATATTAGAGAACATGCAACTCTTGAAGACTTAAAGGAATTTAAAAAAATTATAGAAGATAAGGAAAAAGAATTGTTAAGTGATTAATTGGTTCTCGTTTGCAGAATCTTCTACAAAGAAGATCAGGATTAAAAATATTTTATTTAAAGAATTCAAAATGTGCTCTAAAAAATATGCCTAACCTAAAATTATTTTGGGTTAGGTTTTTTATTTTTTAAATTGTTTTTAATTTTTTAACTTCAATCTAAGTCCTTTAGATTTAAATACACATCTTCTGAAACATATACTTGATGAGTCGAAGAATGCTATCAAAAGTTGTAAAGTAAAAAATTCTTATGAAGTAATTCAAAAACATGAAGTGATAAACTGTTATGAACTTGTAAAAGATTATGAACTTGTAAAAAATTATGAAGTGATAATTTTTTACGAGGTTGTTTAATAATACAAGGCAAAAATTTTTTATTTATTAGTAGAAGAAAACTTGCAAAGTCTTCTAATTAAATCTAACAAACTTGTGAAGTCTTGGGGTCTTTATAGTATAATAAAAACAGCGTGCTATGAGATTTTACCTAAAAACTTGTAGAATATAATTTTATTTATTATAATACTTTTATTATGGAGGTAATATGAGATTATCAAAACTGTATATGCCAACTCTTAGGGAGGATCCACAAGATGCTGAGATCGCATCTCACAAGTTTCTTCTAAGGGCAGGTATGATTAGAAAATCTGCTAGTGGTGTCTATACATACTTGCCACTTGGCTATAGATCTATTAGAAAAATTGAAAATATTGTTCGTGATGAGATGGATAAGGCTGGTGCTATGGAGATTTTAATGTCTGCCATCCAACCTGCTGAGATCTGGAAAGAGTCTGGTAGATGGGAAAAGTTCGGACCAGAAATGTTTAAGCTAAAAGACAGAAATGATAGGGAGTTCTGCCTTGGACCTACTGCTGAGGAATATTTCACTACTCTTGTTAGGGATGAGGTTAAGTCTTACAAGGACCTTCCTCTTAATCTTTACCAAATCCAAACTAAGTACAGGGACGAAAAGAGACCAAGGTTTGGTATTAATAGGGCGAGAGAATTCTCCATGAAGGATGCTTACACTTTTGACACTTCACCAGAAACTCTTGATGTGGCTTACATGAATATGTACGAAGCCTACGAAAAGATTTTTGACAGACTTGAACTTGATTATAAGATTGTTGAGGGCGACAATGGTGCCATGGGTGGTACTGGTTCTCACGAGTTCATTGCTCTTTCTGAAACTGGCGAAGGTGTAATTGTTTATTCTGAGTCTGGCAAGTTTGGGGCTACTGAAGAGAAGGCCCCTGTTGAGTATATTCTTCCTCAAGCTGAAGACAAGAAGGACTTAGAAAAAGTTCACACTCCAAATGCAAGCACTATTGAAGAGGTTGCTAACTTCTTAAAGGTGGACCAAAAGAAGTGTGCCAAGGCAATTGATTTAATGTTAGGCGATGAACCTGCTCTTGTATTTATTCCTGGAGATAGGGAACTTAATCTTGCTAAGCTTGTTGCTTACACTGGAACTGCTGAACACGACATTAGGATGATGGAAGATAGCGAAATCGAAGCTATTAAGTCTAAGCCAGGCTACACTGGTCCTCTTGGGCTTGATGTTAGGATGATTTTTGACAAGAGAATCACTGAAATAGACAACCTTGTTGTTGGTGCCAATGAAAGTGAATACCACTACATCAATGCCAACTACGGACGTAACTTTGAAGGCGAAGTTGTTGATGACCTTCTTCTTGTTGCTGAAGGCGACAAGGTTCCTGGAACTAATGAAGACTATAAGTTTGCAAGGGGTATTGAAGTTGGTAATATCTTTAAATTGGGTACTAAGTATTCAAAGGCTCTAAATGCAACTTACCTTGATGAAAATGGCAAGGCAAATTACTTCTACATGGGTTCTTATGGAGTTGGTGTAACAAGATCTGTTACAGCTGTTATTGAACAAAACCACGATGATAATGGAATCATCTGGCCAATGTCTGTGGCACCTTATGAAGCAATTGTTACTATAGTAAACACTAAGGACGAAGAACAAGTTGCTCTTGGAGAAAAAATTTACAAGGAACTTGAAGCTAAGGGTGTCGAAGTCCTACTTGATGACAGGAAGGAAAGACCTGGAGTTAAGTTTAAGGACAGGGACCTTATTGGTATTCCTCTAAGAATTACTTGTGGCAAGAAGTCAGGAGAATCTATTGTTGAATATTCTACAAGAAGAGAAATGGAAAATTCTGAAATCTCTGCTGATGAAGCAATTAAAAATATTTTAAGTGAAGTAGAAAAGGTTAGGTAAGATGAGCGATTTTAAATTTGAAATTACTGAACACTTGGGGACTCTTTCTGAAAGTGCTAAGGGTTGGACTAAGGAACTCAACAAGGTTTCTTTTAACGATAGACCAGCTAAGTATGATTTAAGAGAATGGGACCCAGACCACCAAAAGATGTCCAAGGGTGTAACTCTTAATGATGAAGAGATGGAAATTCTCTCAAAGATACTAAAGGACAGAGGTATTTAATAGGTTTTTAAAATAACTTATGTTATAATATAGAGATGTGAAAAACGCGAGAAGCGAGGAGGCTATTGAAATGGAAATTAATAAGAAAGAAAATAACACTGTCTTTTTTGACATTGTATTAAAGAGAGAAGATATAAAGAAAGCTGAAAACGAAGTGTACAAGAAAAACAAAAAACACTTCCAAATTCCTGGATTCAGAAAGGGTCATGTTCCTAAGCAAATGATCGAAAATATGTACGGCAAGGACGTATTCTTTGAAGATGCTATTAACGAACTTCTTCCACAAGAATATGAAAATGCTGTTAAGGAATTAGACCTTAAGGTAGTTGATCAACCAAACATTGACATCGACGAAGAAAGCATTAAAAAGGCAGAAGACCTTGTTATCAAAGTTTCTGTTGATGTTAGACCAGAAGTTGAATTAAAGGACTACGAAGGAATTGAAATTGAAGACCCAACTATTGAAGTAACTGACGAACTTATTGACTCTGAAGTTGAAAACCAAAGAGCAATGAACGCAAGAATCATCAATGTTGACGACAGACCTGTAGAAGATGGTGACACTGTAAACATCGACTTCAAGGGTTCTGTTGATGGAAAATACTTTGAAGGCGGAGAAGCTGAAAGCCAAGACTTAAAGATTGGTTCAAACACATTCATCCCAGGCTTTGAAGAACAATTAATTGGACACAAGATTGGCGAAGAATTTGACATCACTGTTAAGTTCCCAGAAGACTACCACCAAAAAGATCTTGCTGGTAAAGATGCTAAATTCGAAATCAAATTAAATGGAATTTCTTATGAAGAACTTCCAGAACTTGATGATGAATTCGTAAAAGATATTTCTGAATTCGACACTCTTGATGAATTTAAGGCTGATTTAAGAAAGAAAAAAGAAGAAGAATTCAAAACAACTTCTGAAATGGAAAAACAAAGAAGAGCTATTGATAAAATTGGCGAAATGATTGAAGCTGATATCCCTGAAGGAATGATCAACTCTCAAATCGACGATATGATTAGAAACTATGACCAAAGTCTAAGAGCCCAAGGCATTAGCTTTGAAGACTACATCAAGATGATTGGTCAAAGCCTTGACGACTTCAAGAAGACTATGAGACCTGAAGCAGAAAAAAATGTTAAAAATGACCTTGCCCTAGAAGCTCTTGTTAAAGCAATGAAGATTGAAATCACTGATGCTGAAATCGAAGAAGAAGTAAACAAGGTTGTTGAAGATTACTTCAAGGACGACAAAGACCATATGGAAAAAATGAGAGAATATATGCTTAACGAAAACAAGGATGTTGTAAGAGATGACCTTGAAAAGAGAAAGGCTATTGATGCTCTTGTTGAAAAGGCAAAATTTGTTGAGCCAAAGAAAATTACTAAAGAAGATATAGAAGAAGTAAAAGAAGATAAATAATCAAGGATGTGATTAAATGGCACTAGTGCCAATGGTAGTAGAACAAACTAATAGGGGCGAAAGATCTTACGACATTTACTCAAGACTATTAAAGGATAGGATTATCTTTCTTAGCGGTGAAGTAAATGACACAATGGCAGATTTAATTGTTGCCCAACTTTTGTTCTTAGAAGCTGAAGACCCAAACAAGGACATTCAACTTTATATTAATTCCCCGGGTGGTTCTGTAAGTTCAGGCTTTGCAATTTACGATACTATGAACTATATAAAGCCAGACGTGTCAACAATCTGTATTGGGATGGCAGCATCAATGGGTGCATTTTTACTTGCATCTGGTGCTAAGGGTAAGAGATTTGCTCTTCCAAACTCTGACATTATGATTCACCAACCATCTGGTGGAGCACAAGGTCAGGCAAGTGACATCCAAATTAATGCAGAAAAGATTTTAAAAATTAGACATAAGTTAAATGAAATTCTTGCAGAAAGAACTGGTCAAGATCTAGAAAAAATCGAAAGAGATACTGACAGGGATTACTGGTTAAATTCTCAAGAAGCAAAAGATTATGGTTTAATAGATAAAGTTATTGAAAAAAGGGTTTGAGGTGAGATATGTCTAATACAGATGAAATTTTAAGATGTTCATTCTGTGGAAAAACGCAAAATCAAGTGAATAGATTAATTGCCGGACCTAATGTCAATATCTGTGACGAGTGCATCGAGAGATGCCACACAATTCTAGAAAATGAAGTGCCTAATGAAATCAGCAAGGACTTTGACCTTAAAAAGCCTGCTGAGATTAAGGAAATCTTGGACCAATATGTTATAAAGCAAGAAGACGCTAAACGTGCTCTTGCTGTTGCAGTATATAATCACTACAAGAGGATTTCATCAACTAGGAAGGT
The DNA here is from genome assembly GCF_001553125.1 of Peptoniphilus sp. DNF00840. Classification (NCBI taxonomy): domain Bacteria; kingdom Bacillati; phylum Bacillota; class Tissierellia; order Tissierellales; family Peptoniphilaceae; genus Peptoniphilus; species Peptoniphilus sp. DNF00840. The sequence continues at coordinate 15,406 of NZ_KQ960253.1, read as the reverse complement.
GAGCAGTGACATTGAACTTCAAAAGTCCAACATCCTTATGATTGGACCAACAGGTTCTGGTAAGACCCTACTTGCGCAAACTCTTGCTAGACTTTTAAATGTTCCCTTTGCCATTGCTGATGCCACAACTCTAACTGAGGCTGGCTATGTAGGTGAAGATGTTGAAAATATTATTTTGAAACTTATTCAAAATGCTGACTATGACATTGAGAGGGCAGAAAAAGGGATTATATACATTGATGAGATAGATAAGATTGCTAGAAAATCTGAAAATGTATCTATCACAAGAGACGTAAGTGGAGAAGGTGTTCAACAAGCCCTCTTAAAGATTATCGAGGGAACTGTTGCTAATGTTCCTCCGCAAGGTGGAAGGAAGCATCCTTCACAAGAATTTATTCAAGTTGATACCTCTAACATCCTATTCATTGTTGGTGGTGCCTTTGACGGAATTGACAAAATTATAGAAAACAGGACTGCCAAGTCTTCTATGGGCTTTGGCTCTGAAATTGTAGATAAGAAAGCCAAGCAAGAAAATATTTTACAAAAGGTTGAAACAGAAGACTTATTGAAGTTTGGTTTGATACCAGAACTTATTGGTAGACTCCCTGTTACTATTACTCTTGAAGAGTTAGATGAAGAGGCTCTAGTTGAAATTTTAACTAAGCCAAAGAATGCCCTTGTAAAACAATACAAGGAGCTTCTAAAGTTTGACGACGTTGACTTAATCTTTGATGACGATGCCTTAAATTATATTGCTAGGAAGGCAATAGAAAAGAAGGCTGGAGCAAGAGGACTAAGGGGCGTTATTGAAAATACAATTATGAATGTCATGTACGAAATCCCTTCAAGAGATGACATCAAAGCAGTTAAAATAACAAAAGAATCAGTAGAAGGAACTGCACCTGCTGAATTAATAAAAAAATAAATAAATAATTAGCCGTGGTTGCCACGGCTTTTTTAGAAGGTGAAAAATGGATAAAATTAAATTACCACTTATCCCACTTCGAGATCTAGTTATCTTTCCCCACATGGTGATGCACTTTGATTGTGGGAGAAAAATTTCTCTAAATGCAATTGATGCCGCAGAGATGAAGGATTCAAAAATATTTTTGGTTGCTCAAAGAGAACTTGAAATCGAAGACCCAAAGAGGAAAGACCTCTTTGACATTGGGACTGTGGCTACTATAAAACAAATTTTAAAACTGCCTGGTGGAATTGTCAGAGTCCTTGTTGAAGGTGAAGAGAGGGCAAAAATTTCTAAGCTTGATATCACAGAAGAGATGATTGAAGCAGAAATTGAAATCCTTGAGGACAAGGAAAGTGACTTCACAGAAGAGGAAGAGATTGAAGCAGCCCTTAGGCTTGCCCTTAGCGATTTGGAAGCCTACTCATCTCTTGATGACAAATTCTTCCCAGGACTTATTTCAAATATTGCAGACACAGATGACCCATCAAGATTTATCGATACAGTTGTGGGATATTTGAATTTTAAATTACAGGACTATCAGACACTTTTAGAAACAACAGATATCTACGATAGACTTGTGGTCTTTCACGAGATTATGAAAAAGGAAATTGAAATTCTTTCTATAGAAAAGAATATCAACGACCAGGTTAAAAAGAAAATGGATGATGTCCAAAGGGAATACTATCTCAAGGAGCAGTTGAGGGTAATCCACAAGGAGCTTGGCGATGGAGAAGACGAAGCTGAGATAACAGAGTCTTACAGAAAGAAAATTGAAGAGAAGGCCCTTCCTGATGAAGTTAAGGAAAAGGCCCTTAAGGAAGTTAAGAAGCTTGGCAACTTGAACTCACAGTCACCAGATTATTCTCTCTTAATAAATTATCTTGACTGGGTTCTTGACCTACCTTGGCTTGAATCTGGAGATGAAAAGAGGAATATCTCTGATGCAAGAAAAATTTTAAATGACGAGCACTATGGACTAAAAAAAGTTAAGGAGAGAATCCTAGAATTTATTGCCGTTAGGATTTTATCTGGCGACAAGGGAAGAGGACCAATCCTCTGCCTAGTGGGACCTCCTGGAGTTGGAAAGACTTCCATAGCTCAGTCAATTGCAAATTCTCTAAACAAGGAATTCGTCCGTATGAGCCTTGGCGGAGTAACTGACGAAGCAGAGATAAGGGGACACAGGAGGACTTATATTGGAGCTCTTCCTGGAAGGATTATTTCTCTCTTGAAGAAGGCTGGCAAAAATGATCCAGTATTTTTATTTGACGAGATTGACAAGGTGGGCAATGACTTTAAGGGCGACCCTGCTTCTGCCTTACTAGAAGTTCTTGACCCAGAACAAAACAATTCCTTTACAGACAGGTACTTGGAACTTCCATTTGACCTATCAAAGGTATTTTTCATTGCCACAGCTAACACAACAGCGACTATACCAAGACCCCTACTCGATAGGATGGAAGTGATTCAACTTGAAGGCTACACTCCTAATGAAAAATTCAATATTGCAAAAAAATATTTAATTTCAAAGCAAATTGAAGAAAATGGACTTAAGAAAGAAAATATAAGTATTTCCGATAGGGCAATTAAGGACATAATAGATTACTACACTCGTGAGTCTGGAGTAAGGGGACTTGAAAAACGAATTTCAAAAATTGTGAGGAAGGCTGCCCTAAAAATTGTGGAAGAAGACTTAGACAAGGTTGCTGTTTCTACGAGAAATATTGAGGACTTCCTTGGAGAAAAAATTTATAGGATTTCTGAAGCAGAAAAAACTCCTGAAGTTGGTTCAGTAAATGGACTTGCTTGGACAGAGGTTGGTGGAACAAGCCTAGTAATAGAAACTACAGTTATGCCAGGCAAGGGCAAGCTCACCCTAACAGGATCCCTTGGAGATGTGATGAAGGAGTCAGCCATAGCTGCCATCTCTCACATTGCATCCAATGCAGACAAGTTTAAGCTTGATCCAAACTTTAGAAGTACAACAGACATCCACATCCACGTGCCTGAAGGAGCAGTGCCAAAGGATGGTCCATCAGCAGGGATTACAATAGCGACATCAGTCCTATCTGCCCTAACAAAGAGGCCAGTTAAGAATGACGTAGCTATGACTGGAGAGATAACTCTTCGTGGCAAGGTCCTTCCAATTGGTGGCTTAAAGGAAAAACTTTTGGCAGCAGAAAGATATGGAGTTAAGACTGTAATCATTCCAGAAGATAACAGGAGAGACTTAAAGGAAATTGAAGAAGAAGCAATTAAAAGGTTAGACGTTAGACCAGTTTCCAAGTTTGAAGAAGTTGCAGAGATTGCCATAGGTGATTTTAATGAAGATAAATAAGGCAGAACTAGAAAAAGTTGCAGTAGAAGAAAAGCAATATCCAGACACAAGCATTAAGGAGTTTGCCTTTGCAGGCAGGTCCAATGTTGGCAAGTCATCTTTTATAAATGCAATGTTAAACAGAAAAAATCTTGCGAGAACTTCATCAACACCAGGCAAGACTAGGACCATTAACTTTTACAGGGTTAATGATGACCTAAGGCTTGTTGACCTGCCAGGCTATGGCTACGCAAGGGTTGCCAAGACTGAAAAAGAAAAGTGGGCAGGCATCATAAACGGGTATCTTGAACATAGGGACAACTTAGTTGAAACAATCCTACTTGTTGACATAAGACACGAGCCAACAGCCCTTGACAAGCAAATGTATGACTACATCATTGAGTCGGGTTTCTCGGGAATAGTCATCGCAACAAAAAAAGACAAGATAAAAAAATCTCAAGTAGATAAACACATTTCAATAATTGCCAAGAAGCTTGGCGTCAAGCACAGGGAGAATATAATTCCCTTCTCATCATCAAAGAAGGATGAAGTAAAGGATATGTGGTTTATCTTCGAAGATATGTTGAGATTTCATGAAGAATAAAAACTAAGAGCTGGGTGACTGGCTCTTATTTTCTTGAAAAAATTTAAAAAATATAAGACAAGACTGATTAAAATTTGTGAGTTCACAAGATTTTAGAAAATTCTTAATGAGTGATGGATAAATTTCACATATTTTTTAAGTATTAATCATATATAAATGTTATCATAATAAAAAATGGAGGATGTTATGAAGATAAAAAATAAAGTTTTAGTGGCATCACTTTCTCTTGCCCTCTTGCCAGGCTTTGTTTTTGCCAAAGAAGGGGACGAGATTGTAACACTTGGTGCCGACTTAAAGGAAAGTCAAAAAAGTGAAATGCTTCATGAGATGAAGGCAAGCGAAGATGCAAAGGTAATCGAAGTTACTAATGCAGAAGAGTACAAGTATCTTGGTGATGTTTTGTCATCAAAGGAAATTGGTAACAAGGCAATCTCCTCTGCCATTGTGAGATATGAAAAAGCAGGTAAGGGACTTACTGTTGAGCTATCAGACAACATAAGAGTTGTAAAGGAAGATGCCTTTATCAATGCCCTTAACACTGTAGGGATTGAAGATGCTGATATTTATGTAACTGCACCAGGAAAGGTTAGTGGGACAGCAGCCTTGACTGGAATCCTAAAGGCTTATGAAGCTAACACAGGCAAGGAACTTCCAGAAAACCTAAAGAAGGTTGCCAACGAAGAGCTTGTTGTTCAAACCAAATTATCTGAAGAGCTTGGCGACAAAAAGACTAACGATATAATTTATGAAATCAAGGACGCCATGGCAAAGAATATGCCAAAGAACGATAAAGAAGTCAGACTTATCATCGAAAATGTTGCTAAGAGTGGAGATATAAACCTTACAAAGGCGCAAGAGGACAAGTTAGTTGGACTCTTTAACAATATGAAAAATGCCAATGTTGATTGGGACAGGTTGGCTGATACTGCCGTTAAGTACAAGGACAAGGCTGCAAAATTTTTAAACTCTCCTGAAGGAGAAAAAGCCGTTAAAAACACAAAAAGCTTTTTGGAAAAGTTAATAGACTTTATTGTCAGCTTGTTTAAATAAGAAAGAGTAATGAGATTCGTTGATGATATGTCCCCTCTTTACTGAATTATCCAGTAAAGAGGGGATTTTTTGAGATATGCTACGAATTTAAAATTTGCTGAATCTGTATGCAAAATTATACAAAGATGTTTAAATCTAAATCATTAGAAAGTATCTTCAATAAATTTTTCCCAACAACACTATTACCAGACTTGTCTAATTTAGGGGAATAAACACAGATTCCACATTTTCCAGGGACGACACCTAATATTGCACCGCTCACACCACTTTTTGATGGTATTCCAACTTCTAATAAAAACCTTCCACTTTCTTCATACATTCCACAAGATGCCATTTGAGAAAGGACAATTCTAACAGAATCCTTTGAAATTATTTCTACACCGCTCTCTAAATCCTTGCCACCATTTGCCAATAGGGCACCTATATGTGCAAGATCTGTAGAATTTATACCTATAGAGCAATTTCTTATATATAAATCAAGAACTTCTTCAGCGTCTAGAGAAAATATTTTTTTACTTCTAAGGTAATATGATATTGATCTATTGACATCTGTTGTATCCATTTCTGATTTGTATATTTCTTCTAAGAATGATATTTTATCACTATTACTTAATTTTTTTATTTTATCAAAAGTCCTATTAAACTTTTCGTTTAAGTCTTTCCCTTTGATCAAGGAAGATATAGTTATTGCACCAGCATTAATAAAGGGGTTGGCTGCTATGTTGTCAATTGGTATTAATGAATTGAACTTATACTTAGTAGGCTCTGTGTCAACTTTTTCAAAAACCTCATTAATACTATTGTCATTTAATGCCATTATAAGTAAAATAACTTTTGAAATTGATTGAATTGAAAAAATCTTATTATAATCACCAAATTTATATTCTTGACCATCAACATATACTATGCTAAGCGCAAAATCTGTAGGATTTACATTTGCAAGTTCGGGAATATAAGAAGCAACCTCTCCCTCGTTTGAATAAACTAAACTTTTTTCAATCGACTTCTCAATTATTTTTATAGTTTTTTCTTTATTAGTAAACATTATTAACTCTCCTAAAATTATGGTTAAAAATAACGGCTCAAAATTTGCAAGAGCCGTTATTTTGATTCATATATTAAATAATTTTTATCTAAAATTATTTGCTAATCCATTTAAATAATAAAGAGCTGCCCAGTTTGCAGCGTGAGCTGCAGTTTGAAGTGAAAGTGTGTCAGGATAAATTTCTACGAAATCAAAACCTTTTGCTCCAGCTACTCCAGCTGCATGAACCATCATATTAAGTTGATAGCTTGTTAGCCCTCCCATATCTTGAGGACCTTGAGGCATACATGCAGCATCTAAAGAGTCTGCACAGATTGTTATATAAACATATTCAGTGTCCTTGAAGGCAATGTCTATTGCTTTTTCAATAGATTTTTTCCAGCCATTTTCGTGAACTTCGTTAGCTAATATAACAGTAGCCCCGTGAGTTTTTGCATTTTGAAACTCTTTTCTATGATTTCTTGGACCCCTAATTCCAATGTGAACAATCTTAGTAGGATCCATATTCTCATCTTCGTAAAGTCTATAAAATGGTGAGCATCTAGAATATAAATCATCGCCAAAAGCTTCATAGTTATCTAAATGAGCGTCAAAGTGTAGTACACCTACTTTTTTTGGATATCTCTTAGCTATTTCGCTAATTATTGGATAAGCTATTCCATGATCTCCGCCAAAAGTAATAGGCATAATCTTTTTATCTAATAATTTTGAAACTTTTTCTCTTATAGCATTAAATGTAAAATTATAATCTCCATTGTGCACTGAAGTATCTCCAAAGTCTGCAATTTTCAGATGGTCAAAACAGTCTTGATCATAGTCAGGAAGATAACCAGTGTATCTTATAGAAACGCTTCTAATCGCCTTGGGACCTTCTGTAGTAGGAGAATAGCCACCTATTGTACATCCACCTTCCCATGGAACACCAATAACTGCTGCATCTAAGCCATCTAAATCTTCGTCTTTTTCGATAACAGATAGGTTTAGCCATGAAGGAACCCCGCTGTAGATTGTGTTCGGTAAAAAACTTGGATCATAGATTGTAGGTTTACTTTCTCTCATATTTAACAACTCCTTTAGTAAATCAAATTATTATTTGTTAATTTAATTATAGAACAAAACCATACCGACGTCAACGATAATATAAAAATAAAAACTACTATATAGTTTTTATTTTTATATTGTTCTCTATAAAATTTATAAAATCATTGGCTATTTTATTAGAATTTTCTTTAATAGTTTTTGTAGGTGCAGTTGCACTTAATGTCGCGATTAATCTACCATACTTAACAACAGGAACAGCTATAGAACTTATACCAATTGCAACTTCATCAATCTCGGTGGAATATCCTACATTTTCTATTTTTTCCAACTCTTCTATCATTTTAGATTTTGTAGTGATTGTGTTTTCGCATATCTTATCTTTAGGAATATTATTTAAGTAATTTTCCAAAAATTCTCTGTTAGAATATTTTAAAATTAATTTACCTGAAGAAGTTGCGTTTAAAGGCAAGTCTTTAGAATCCTTAATGTATAAAAAATATCTAGATGCATCAGGTTCTTCGGATAATATTTTTATAATATTATTATCAGAAATTTTATGAAATCTCGCATTTACATTATATTTATTAGAAATTCTTTTTAGAAATCTTTCGATATTATCAATCAAAATATCATCAATTCCATTCTTCAATAGTCTAGACTTTGGTAAGAATATATAACCAAGTTTATAAACGTTTTTTTCTTGATCATGTTCAAGGTAAGAAAAATAAACCAAAGTATTAACAATTCCTCTAGTTGTATTTATATTAAGATTTAGTATTTTGCTAATTTCATTTAATCGCAATTCTTTGTTATCTTCGTTAAAACATTCAATTATTTCGAAGGCTCTTTGTATAGATTGTATCAATTTCATTAATTTAACAACTCCTTATACTAACAATTATAGCATATTGATAAACAATATTGGTTAACATTGTTTTAAAAGTAAAGTTATTTTGATTAATAGAAAAATCTATCAAAAATTATCACTACATTAAAATAATAAATTATTAAAATTTTTATTGACAGACAAAATGAAAACGATTATATTTATATTATAGTTTTAATCACGTTTATATCGTGAAGAGAGGAGATTGTTATGGGAAACCAAAAAAGGAAGTATACTTTAAGTGAGAAATTGAAAGCAATTGGCCCTGGAGCTATGGTTACTGCGTCTTTTATAGGACCAGGAACAGTAACAACGGCTACTAGAGCTGGGGCTGAATTTGGGTATGCATTATTATGGACTGTAATTTTTTCTATTATAGCCACAATAATATTGCAAGAAATGTCAGCTAGAATTGGTATAATAACAAAAGGAGGATTAGGAGAAGCAATCTTAGAAGAATTTAAAGATAGACCTTTTTTACAAAAATTTTCAGCATATTTTGTTGGCGGATCTATAGCCTTTGGATGTGCAGCATACATATCAGGAGATTTAACAGGCACATCCTTAGGAATAGCAACTTTAACAAATCTTCCGCTTAGAATTATAGTTCCTATAATAGGTATTATAGTTTTGGCTTTAATATTAAAGGGAAGTATAAAATTACTGGAAAAAATTTTAACGATTTTAGTTGGAATAATGGCGATAGTATTTGTAACAACTATGTTTGTTTCAAAGCCAAATTGGGGAGAAGTTTTCTCTGGATCTTTACCAACAATACCAGCAAAATCAATTATTTTAATAATATCAATGATTGGTACAACTATAGTTCCTTATAACTTTTTTATACACACAGGAACAGCTGCAGAAAATTGGGATTCACCAGACCAATTAGTGTTGTCAAAGTGGGATACAATTGTTTCTATAAGTATTGGAGGTTTAATTACAGCTGCAATTGTTGTAACTTCAGGAACTCTTATGAGGGGACATGTAATTAGTAGCGCTGCAGATTTATCAATACAGTTAGAACCACTATTGGGATCTTGGGCTAAAATATTTATGAGCGTAGGTCTATTTTCAGCTGGATTATCCTCTGCGATAGCATCTCCTTTGGGTGCATCTTATACATTAGCAGGATTACTTGGATGGAATTATGATAATTCAGATAAAAGGTTTAAGTACACTAATTTAATAATAGCAATAATCGGTATAGTTGTTGGGTCTATTGGATTTAATCCAATGCAAATATTATTAATTGCACAAGCTTTAAATGGGCTTATTCTTCCAATAGCAGCAATTTATGTTGTGATTATAGCATCTAGCGTTAAGCAATTGAAAGAATATAGAAACGGACCGATTCTTATTTTATTAGGTATTTTAGTTTGTCTAATAACGATATTTTTAGGAGGATACTCTGTATTTTCAGCATTAAAAGGTTTAATCTAATGAATAAGACCTTTATGGAAAAATAAAATTTCCATAAAGGTCTTTCTTTGGTTTGAATATAATAATATAAGACAAAAAAAGATTCACCTCACACAGAAGATGAATCTTTTTGTTTTATTTAAAAGTTGTTGTAGTGTACCTTTGAAGATACGTCAAATTCTTCGTGGTCTTTTGTGCCAGATTTTTTGTAGCCAATTGGGATTAGGCATTGGGCCCTGTAAGGTTTTTTCACGCCAAAGTTTTCTGCGAAGTATTCTTCATAAGAAATCTTGCCGGCAGTGTTTCCTTCTCTAACGTTGATCCAAGAAGATGAAAGTCCTTCGTCTTCAAGTAGGAGTTGGAGGTAGGCTGCTGTAAGTGAAGCTTCTTCTACCCAAGTCTTGCAAATATCTGTGTTGGCTATGACAATTACAACTACTGGAGCTTCTTTAAGGTAAAGGGTTGCGAAGGAGTCCATGTTGGAAAGCTCTTCAATCTTTTTCTTGTCGTTAACTACTATAAATTCTACTGGATGGGAGTTGCCGTTGCTTGGTCCCATGGATGCGTACATTAAAAGTTCTTCTAACTTTTCTCTGTCAACTTCTTTATCTTTATATTTTCTAACGCTTCTTCTTTTTAAAATTATATCTTTTAACAAAATATCACCTCTCTTATCATTCTACCATAAAAAGACTCCTAGGTAAGTATGTGAAAATATATTCATAATATTCTTAATAGGCAGGTTTAAAGACTTGTGTAGTATTGAAAATAAGCTAATATAATTAAAATAAAATTCCCTGAAAATATTTTCATAAAAGCGTTGACAAAAATAATTATCTAAAGTACAATATACATGAAGTGAAAACTTCATCATCTTTTTTCTTCCCTTAGAGAACAGTTATAGAATACATAATCTGTTCTCTTTTTATTTGCCCAATTTTATGAGATAAGTTAAGTGGCAGGGTTTATAAAAGGAAAGAGCCTTATAACGAATTTAAAGTTTATAAATTTTATCTTATGGAGGAGTTACAATAGAAACTCTTCTTTTTTTAATTGCAAATTAATTAAAGTTAGTAAAAGGAGATTCATTTTTAATTTATTATAAAGTCATAATGATTTACAAAGTCATAATGATTTACAAAGTCATAATTATTTACAGGGCAATAAGATTTTACAAAGTTGTAGGTTTTTTATAAAGTTATAAATTATCACAAGTTTTTTCTATCTTACAAGTTAAAAGCAAGGACCAAGTGGCATAATATTATATTTATGATAATAAATGAAGCAATGTTGCATGAGTGTTACACCAAAAAATCCTTTGTAACAGAAACTTAAAATAGAAAACCTGTTAATTAGCGGGCTATGATATATAATAAGAGTGAAGGTGATTAAGATGAAGATTTTTAAAAAGACTTCATTGATTATTATCTCCTCAGCATTGATTTTGACAAGCACTGTATCTGCAAGAACTTTTAGAGACACAAGAGGTCATTGGGCAGAAGCTTCAGTCGATTTTATAACTGACAAGAAGATTATGTCTGGTTACCAAGATGGAACCTTTAAACCTAATGAAAATATGTCAAGAGCAGAGTTTTATGCCGCTGTAAATTCTCTAGTGGGATATGATAAGACTTATACTGTGACTTTTTCTGATGTAAGTACATCTGATTGGTTTTACACTGATGTAGCTAAGGGAATAAAGGCGGGTTACATTAAACCAACTACAGGTAGGCTAAATCCAAATAGGGAAATTACACGAGAAGAAGTTGCAGAAATTCTTGGGTATGTATATTCGCTACCACCGAAGGAAGCTTCAACAAATGAGTTTGGCGACAGGGCAAGGATAAGCCCTTCGGCAAGGGGTTATGTAGGCGCCCTTGTGGATGCAGGGATTCTAAGAGGTTACTCTGATGGTAACTTTCATCCCTCAAGATCAATTAGGAGGTCAGAAGCTGCTACGCTTTTTAGGTCGATGATTTCTAATTACAACTATCCACAAAAGAAGGCTCTAAATAATAGCAAGATTAAATTTGGAGGCAGAAATCTTTATGAATAAGACAGGCGACTGTCTTATTTTTTTGCCCTAATTTATGGGGATGTTTTTAAATCATAAGCTGTAAAGTAATAGCAAAAAAATAAAGAGACCGAAGTCTCTTTTGTAATGTATTGTTTTTATAATTTTCTAAAATAATCTAGCAAGATCTCTGATGTTTCCTTGTCGTAATTTTTTATTACTTTAAGGTCCTTATACATATCGAAGCCGCCGGCCCCTGTTGCCCTGTAGTTGTTCATAACAAGGGAGAAAGTGTCTTTGTCTTTAATTTCCTTGCCCTTAAAGAAGATTTTGCCAATTCTCTCGCCAACTTTTTTTGTAAGGTCCTTTTCAAAGTCTATGCCGTAGAAGTAGTCAAAGTTGTAGTGCTCTTCTTTTGGCTCCAAAAACTTCTTTGAAATCTTATAGGCCCCATCATACTCGATGTAGGAAAAGTTTTGTTCTAGGGCAGCTCTAAGTCTTCTGCCGTCGATTTCAAGTACCACTGTTGTGTTAGGGAACCTGTAAGTGTTTAGGACGTCTCTTGTGGTTAAGTTTTTCTTTAGACCTGAGATGACATTGGCAAAGGAAGTGATTGAAATATCTGCTCCTGTGTAGTCCAACTGGATCTTGTTTATTAGGTCTGCAAGGTCTGATCCCTTAAGAGCCATTTTTATCCTGTCCTCTGGCAAGTAGTCACGGCTAAGTTTTGCTATTGGGACATCGAGATAGTCTTGGACTTTTTCTTCTACGTCCCTATATTTTTCTATTAGCTTGTTTTCTCCAAGCTTTGGCTCTATGAAGGAAGCCTTCATTTCTTTTGTGGCAAGGTCAACTTCAACTAGGGCAGCCTTTGCTCCATTGGCTGGAGTTTCAATTGCAAGGGTCTTACCAATGTAAGCAGAAATCTCCATGTGTTGGTGACCTGCCAAGATTAGATTGAAGGCCAATTCTCTTGCAAGCCTTCCACCAATATTTTCTGTGGTCTCTGAAAGTTTCTTGCCAGTTTCCAGGTCGATCTCGTATCCACCGTGGTAGATTAAAATATTAAAATCTGTATTTGCTTTTTTAAGTCCATCAAGGGCCCTCTTGGCTCCTTCAAAGGCATCTGTGATTTTAAAGTTCACGAGATTTTCTTTTCTTTCCCAGAGGTTGACCCAGTCTGTAACTACGCCTGCAATTCCAATTTTGTAGCCAGCAATTTCTTTTATGGCAAAGGGCTCAAGCTTAATTTGACCAGTCTTATCTTTGACGTTGGCACAAACCAACTTGCCCTTCATATTTTCCACATAAGTCTTTAGGTAGTGGTAGCCATAGTTGAAGTCGTGGTTGCCAAGTGTGTAGTAGTCTACGTTTTGCATTATGTCTGCCACCACATCTGAGTTTAAATTTTCTTTTACATAATAGGCGAAGGAAGACCCCTGAAGGATGTCTCCTCCGTCAGTTAAGATGGTCTTATCATCTTTTTTTATTTTATTTAAAAGGGATAAGTATCCTGTGTTTTTTTCATTCCTATTGAGATAGTCTGTTGGGAAAAAATATCCATGCAAGTCTGATGTGTGAATTATTTTTAAAATCATTTTTCACCTACTAATTTTGCCCTTATTTTTGTTGAGAAGTACTCAATAAATAAAACAAGAACAATTAGTCCCAAGAGGATGGCACCAACTTCACGCCACTTGTAGGAGTTTATAGCGAACATAAGTGGTGAACCAATACCACCTGCTCCAACAAGTCCAAGGACAGAAGCATCTCTTAAATTTATGTCGAAACGATAAATTGTTGTTGATGCGAAGTTGGCAAAAAGTTGTGGAATTATACCAAAGCGAATCTTTTGGAAGGTTGTCGCCCCAATTGATGAGAAGGACTCTAGTATTGCCTTGTTGAGGTTCATTATGTTATCTGAAAATAATTTTGTAAGCATACCAATAGATGTAAAGGACATAGTCATAAGGCCTGCAAAGGGACCAGGTCCAGTTACCCTAATAAACATTAGACCGTAAACAATTGATGGAATTGTTCTTATTAAGATAATAAGAAGTCTAACTAGATAAGCTAGGGGAGCTGGAACAATATTTGATGATGCCAAAAAGCTAAGTGGCATAGCAATTATTGCTCCCACAAGTGTACCCAAGAAGGCTATACAAATAGTTTCAAGTAGGAGGTAAGGAACTCCCTTGGTAGTTAGGTTAAAGAGCATGTCCCTATTGGGGTTAAAGATCCCCTTAATAATATTTTTGGCTACTTCCATCCCATCTTTTGTTGCAGAATCAAAATTAATTACAGAAGATGACCAGATTATCATAAATAAAACTACTGCCACAATCATCAAGATGTAGACATGATTTTTTGGTTCTGATTTTAGTTTTTCTATTACTTTTTCTGACATATTAATTCAACTTTCTTCTAAAGTAGGAGCTGATATTCTCGATGACAAATACTGTTATAAGTAGCATCAATAGTATCATGCCCACACGGTTGTAGTCTCTCCAGTTAATGTTTTCGTTAATAAGAAGTCCCAGTCCACCGGCACCAACATAACCAAGGATGGCAGCATATCTCACGTTACCTTCAAAGTTATAAAGGGCAGTTGATAAATAAAAGGGAAGGATCTCTGGCACGATTGATTTGAAAAATGCCATAGTCCTAGTGAAGCCCATGGAGATCATTGCCTCAAAGGCTCCCATATTTACTGTTTCAATTTGCTCAAAAGTCAACTTTCCAACATAGGAGAAGGAAAATAAAAATATGGCAACTGTACCAGCAAAGGCACCAAGTCCAAAAATATAAGTTGCTATAAGTGCAGATACAAGGGTTGGAATGGTACGAAGGATTGAGAAAAGTAATTTTACAATCCAGTTTATGACCTTGTTATTTACCATGTTGTTTGATGCCAAGAAGGCAAAGGGCATTGCCAAAACTGCACCCAAGAAGGATCCCAAGAAGGACATCTTTATTGTGTCGAAGAGTGGTCCCACAACTGAAGGGAAGTAGGAGAAGTTTGGCTTAAACATTGGAGATAAAATGGCAGAAAGCTTGTGAATATTTTTCACAAGACTTGTAAGGGAAAAATTTGTAACCTTTACAGAAAGGATGGTAAATAGAAGCAAGAGTACAAGTATAGGTAGTGTCAAAGTTGGCTTCTCATATACTTCTTTACCAGACTTTAAGGTATGTTTTTTTGGTTTAAAAATTTTGTAGTAGAGGCTCATACTTCCTCCATTTTTATTTCTTCAAAGGAATCTCCGTAAATAGATTTTAAAACCTTATCGTCCACATCCTTGGCTGGACCATAATAGATTATCTCTCCATCACGAACACCAAGAACTGTTGAGGCATATTCAAGGGCAAGCTCAACGTGGTGGATATTTAGTAGGATGGTGATTCCAAGATTTTCATTGATTTTTTTGAAATAATCCATAACCTGTCTTGCAGTGACAGGGTCAAGGCTTGCAACAGGTTCATCAGCTAGGATAATGCTTGGGTTTTGGACAAGAGTCCTAGCAAGGGCAACCCTTTGTTGTTGACCACCAGATAGGTTGTCAGCTCTTTCAAAGGCCTTGTCAAGTATGTCAACTTGTTCAAGAGCTTCAAGAGCCTTTAGCTTACATTCCCTTGGATAAACTCCAAGAAGGGATTGGATGGGATTTAAATCAGGAACAAAGGAAGACATTACGTTTTTAATAACAGAAATTCTCTCTACAAGATTAAAGGATTGGAAAATCATCCCAATATTTCTCCTAAACTTGCGAAGGTCCTTTCCCTTTAGAGATTTCACATCAACTCCATCAACAGTGAGAGTCCCTGCATTAATGTCGTGCATCTTATTTATAGTTCTAATTAGGGTAGACTTACCAGCACCAGACCTTCCTATTATGGCAACGAACTCGCCGTCATTAATAGTTAAGTTAATATCTTTAAGGGCCTTAAATCCACCAGGATAAACTTTATCTACATTCTTAAATTCAATCATAATTCTCCTCATAAAAAAGAGCTTCTAATGAAGCCCTTCAGACTGATGACAAAGCAGGCAAAAAAGCCT
>NZ_KQ960252.1:0-78221 GCF_001553125.1 Peptoniphilus sp. DNF00840 | reverse complement strand
TGGTATTAGGTCCAACTTTATGGGGTCACCACAGTAATCAAGGGGCTTTTTGCTTGCAATTTTATTTTAACTTTTCTAAAATTATTTTTCTTATGTCTTTGATGAGGTAGAGAGATCCACACCAGAGGATCATATCTCCTTCGCCTGCAAGGTCAAGAGTTTTTTCTACTGCTTCTCTCCTGTCCTTGATGGCAAAAATTTCTTTACTTGATATTTCTTTAAATTCCTTTTCTAGCAAATCAATGTCTGTTCGCCTATCGTTATCTATTTCTGTCAAGACAAGCTTATCTGCAAGTCCTTCAATTTTTTCTAAGATGTGCTTGTGGTCTTTGTCCTTTAAGAGGGAGAAACCTAAGATTAATTTATTGTAGGTAAACTTCTTTACACTTTTTTCTATGCCCTCAATGGAGTCTAGGTTGTGGGACCCGTCAACTACAATAAGGGGATCTCTTGAAAGACATTCTATCCTTCCAATGTTTTTTGCCCTCTTTATTCCTTCTTTTATTTTTTCCTTATCC
Source organism: Peptoniphilus sp. DNF00840 (assembly GCF_001553125.1). Taxonomy (NCBI): domain Bacteria; kingdom Bacillati; phylum Bacillota; class Tissierellia; order Tissierellales; family Peptoniphilaceae; genus Peptoniphilus; species Peptoniphilus sp. DNF00840. The sequence continues at coordinate 77,703 of NZ_KQ960252.1, read as the reverse complement.
AACTTATAGTCTTTTCTTAAATATTCCAAAACCATAAGGGCAAGGGCTGCATTGTATGCTTGGTGATCCCCTACAAGGGAAGTCTCTAGGTCCTTATAGTCTCTAAAGTTAAATTTGTTTCCAAATTCATTAGAAGAAATTATTTCAACTTCATCAAAGTCAAAGTCATTAAAGCTAGAGGACTTTTCTTTTGCAAGACTCTTTAACTTTCCTTTTGCTTCTTCAGCTTGTGGATAAGAAAAAACATGAGAGTTTTCTTTTATTATCCCACCCTTTTCCTTTGCAATCTTCTCTAGGGTATCTCCCAAGATGTTTGCGTGGTCAAGAGCTATGTGACAAAAGACTGGGATGGATTTTTCCATTACATTGGTTGCGTCAACTCGTCCTCCCATACCAACTTCCATTACTGCGAAGTCCAAGTTTTTTCTTGCGAAGTAAATATAGGCTATTGAAGTTAAAATTTCAAAGCCGCTAACAAAAATTTCTTTCTTATCAAGTTCCTCAACTTCTTTTCTTACTTCACTGGCAAGCTTTGCAAAGTCATCTTCGCTTATGACTTCCCTATTAACTTCTATCTCTTCACGAATATTTGTTATATAGGGTGATGTGAACTTGCCCACTGAATAATTATTTTCTATGAGGGCATTGGTGATGAAACTTGCAACTGATCCCTTGCCATTAGTTCCTGTAATGTGAATTATTTTTAATTTATCTTGGGGTCTATTAAAAATTTCTAATAGGGCTCTGATGTTATCAAGAGTAAATTCTCCAAGAGGTATGTTTCTATTTTCAAGCCAAGCTACTGCTTCTTTGTAATCCATATAAACCTTCCTTTCAATAATATTGATATTATCAAAATATTTGCATCTAATCAATAATTTGTGTATCCAAAAGCCTCTCTATGTGATAGAATAGAAAAAATATTATTATGGAGGTAAAAAGATGAACAATGAAATCAAGACGAAAGATTTATTCATTATTGGCTTCGCATTATTCGCAATGTTCTTCGGAGCTGGTAACTTAATCTTTCCCCCTTATCTAGGTTTGTTGTCGGGTCACCAATGGTGGATAGGATTTTTAGGTTTTACGATTACAGATGCAGGCTTAGGACTACTGGCAATCATAGCCCTTTCTAAGTATGAAGGTAACCTTAATGTCCTCGCTTCAAGGATTAACAAGACTTTTGCAATTGTTATGTCTACGGCAATTATTTTATGTATCGGGCCCTTCTTGGCAACTCCAAGAACTGCTGCCACTACTTACGAAATTGCAATCTTGCCAATCTTTGGCGAGTGCTTTAACAGGTACTTATTCTCTGTTGTCTTCTTTGTTGTTGCTTGTCTACTAAGTATTAGACCTAGCAAGGTTGTTGACATAGTTGGAAAGTTTCTTACTCCTTCACTTTTACTTTGTATGACAGTTCTAATTATAAAGGGAATTGCCACTCCAATAGGCGAAGTTGCAGACACTACAATGATCAACAATGTCCTCAAAAAGGGTATCACTGATGGCTACCAAACAATGGATGCCATTGCTAGTTGTATGTTTGCCCTAGTTGTTATTAGCGCAGTTAAGACAAGAAGATATTCTTCACAAAAAGTTGAGATTAAGGCAACTATTTTATCAAGTGTTATTGCAGTAATTTTATTGGCACTAATTTACGGAGGTCTTTTATATCTTGGAGCTCAAACTTCACTCCTTGGTATTTATAATGCAGACACTGATTCTACTCTACTTCTTGTTGATATTACAAATAGAGTCCTTGGCGGCATTGGGGTTTACATCCTTGCTATTATTACTGCACTTGCTTGTCTTACAACTGCTATTGGACTTATTTCTGCAACTGGTAACTTCTTCAACGACTTAACTTTCAACAAAATTTCTTACGAAAGAGTTGTTGTTCTTTGTTCCATTGTTTCATGTTTAATATCAATGCTTGGTGTTACACAAATTATTAAAATTTCTGCACCGATTCTTGAAATTATTTATCCATGTGCAATGACAATTGTCATCCTAGGACTATTTAACGAAAAAATTAAAGACGACTTAGTCTTTAAGCTTCCTTCTCTTGTTTCACTAGCCTTTGGTTTCTTATTCGTCCTACAAGGCAAGGGACTTCTTGGTGGATTTGGGGAAATGCTTACAAAGCTACCACTTACTGAGTTTGGTCTTGGATGGGTATGCCCAATGATCCTTGGACTTTTAGTTGCTCTTGCGATTTCATCTACAAGACATACTAAGGAAGCCTAAAATTTTAAAAAATGCAAAAGAAAAACTCTTATTACTTATTAGTTAAGTAACAAGAGTTTTTTTATTGTCTAAATTTTTATAAGTTAAAAATTTTTGCTAGGACTTCGGAGATGTTTGACATCTTAATGACTTCTAAGTCCTTGTAATTTTCTTCCTTCACATTGGAATATTTGGAGACGTAGGCTTTTTTGAAACCCATTCTCTCTGCTTCTTTAAGTCTTACGTCAAGGCTTGGAACATTTTTTAGTTCTCCCGTAAGTCCCACGTCGGCAACAAAAACTGAGTTAGCTTCAACGGGCTTGTTAAGAGTTGAGGAAACAATAGAAACCATTACTGAAAGGTTTGATGCCTGCTCCTTAACTTTTATGCCACCAGTTGACTTGACTACAATGTTTTTGTCTAAGAAGGTCATACCTGCCCTCTCTTCAAGAATTGAAACAAGAGTGTTTAGGTGTTCCCTTCTAACTGATTCAGAAATCCTTGATGGATAAGGTAGGAAGGACTTGGAGGCAAGGGCCTCTGTCTCGAGAATTATTGGTCTTGTTCCCTCTCTTATAACTGAAAGAGATGAGCCTGGCACTTGGTCTGATACTGCCCTCTTGGTCATAAAATATTCTGATGGATTGTCAATTGAAATCATTCCCCTTTCTGTCATAGAGAAAAATCCAATTTCACCTGTAGACCCGTACCTGTTCTTTGTTGTCATAAGTGACCTCAAGTCTTCTGATGAGTCCCCATCAATTAAGAGGACAGTATCCACTAAGTGCTCAAGGCTTCTCACACCTGCAAGCTCATCTTGCTTAGTCATTTGACCAACTAAGAAAACCATACGAGGCTTTTCGATGTCTTTGGCAACTTCTGTCATCTTGTAGGCGCACTCCATAGTTTGTGTTGGCGTCCCTGGTCTTTGTGGAAACTCATCAAGAGTAAAGGTTTGAATTGAGTCTATGATTATAAGTTGGGGATCAATTTTTTCAACTTGGTCCAGGACAGAGTTAAGTGAAGTTACAGAGTAAACCCAAATATTTTCAGAAAGCTTGTTGAGAATCCTCTCTGCTCTCATCTTAATTTGTGTTTCTGATTCTTCTCCCGATGCATAGAGGACCCTCATCCCCTTGTTGGCAAGGTCATTAGCAACCTGCATAAGAAGAGTTGACTTACCTGAACCAGGTTTTGCTGTCAAGATGCTAACAGAATCACGAACGATTCCCCCACCCATGACCCTGTTAAATTCTTCTATGCTAGTCTTTACTCTCTCATCTAAAGAAACTGCAACAGTATTTAATTTTTGTGCATCCTTTTTAACTTTTTTGGTCCTTGTGGAAGTCTTTCCTGATGAGGACTCCTCTTCCTTTTCTTCTAAGCTATTCCAAGAACCACAGTTGGGGCACTTCCCAAAAAATCCATGAGAAATGTAGCCGCATTTATTACATTGATAGACTATTTTCTTTTTCATCTTTTGCCTTTTTTGTCTTTTTAAGTTTTTTTATTTGAACCTTCTTGTATTTAACATCTACAGAAATCCCATCGCCATCCTTGATCTTTCCATCTAAGAATTCGTCGGCAATCTTGTCTTCGATTAATTTTGTAATAGTTCTTTGAAGAGGTCTTGCGCCAAAGACCTTATCATAACCCTCATCAACTAAGAAGTTGATAAGTTTATTTGTGTAAGTTGCCTTGATGCCCATGTCCTTAAGTCTAAGGTTTAGGCTAGCAAGCATATTCTTAACAATGTCTTTGATTTCAGATTTTTCAAGAGCCTTAAAGACTACTACATCATCAACCCTGTTTAAAAATTCTGGTTTAAACATATCCTTTAAGGATTGGTCTATAATCTTCTTCATATTGTCATACTCACTTTTCTTTTCAGAATCATCTGAAGTTGAAAAGCCTAAAACTGAATTCTTAGTTAAGAGGTTAGCACCTGCATTGGATGTCATAATTATAACAGTGTCTTTGAAGTTTACAGTCCTTCCCTTGGAGTCAGTTAGCCTTCCTTCATCAAGAATTTGTAGAAGGATGTTAAATATATCTGGGTGGGCCTTTTCAATTTCATCCAAAAGAATAACTGAATACGGGTTGGTCCTAACAGCCTCTGTTAACTCTCCACCTTCGTCGTAACCAACATATCCTGGAGGTGAACCCACAAGTCTTGATACAGTGAATTTCTCCATATATTCAGACATATCAAACCTAATCATATTTTCTTCTTTGCCAAATAAGTTTTTGGCTAGGCTCTTTGCAAGATAAGTCTTACCAACACCAGTTGGACCAACAAAGATAAAGGAACCTATTGGCTTGTTTGGATCCTTAAGTCCAATCCTTGACCTCTTTATTGCCTTGGCAAGAGCCTCAACAGCTTGGTCTTGTCCCTTGACGTCTTCTTTTAATTTGATGTCAAGGTCTCTTAATTTTTCTGTTTCTTCTTCTGTCATTTCAGTAACAGGAACCTTGGACCAATCTGAAACTATGTCAGCTATAAGCTCTGGAGAAACTTCCTTTTTGGATTCTTTTTCTCTAAATTCAATTCTCTTATCCTCTAATTCCCTTTCAACTCGCTTTTGCTCATCTCTAAGGTTGGCTGCAAGTTCGTAGTCTTGATCTCTCACTGCTTGGCTTTTCTTTTCTTCAATGTCTTCAAGGTCAAGCTTATATTTTTCTTCAAACTCTGGAACCTTGTAGGACTCAATTTTTAATTTTGAGCTTGCTTCATCAATGAGGTCAATGGCCTTGTCTGGCAAGAACCTATCATTTAGGTACCTGTCAGAATATTTTACAGCTGCTTCAATACTTTCATCTGGAATAATAACATTGTGGTGGTCTTCGTAAATCTTTTTAAGACCTTGGATGATTTTAATTGAGTCTTCTGTGCTTGGTTCATCAACCATTATTGGCATAAGCCTTCTTTCAAAGGCAGAGTCCTTTTCAATTTTTTGCCTGTATTCTGTAATTGTTGTAGCTCCAATAATTTGTAGGACAGACCTTGTAAGCATAGGCTTTAAAATATTTGAAGCGTCAAGAGACCCTTCAGCTGACCCTGCCCCAATGATGACGTGCATCTCATCAATGAATAAAATAATATTTTTATTCTTGCTTGCTTCATTAGTTACATTTTTTAATCTCTCTTCAAAGTCTCCCCTGTATTTTGCTCCAGCAATAAGTTGAGAAATATCAAGAGTTAGGATAATTTTATCCTTCATAATTTCTGGAACATTTCCTGCAACAATTTCTGCAGCAAGTCCCTCAGCTATGGCAGTTTTACCAACACCTGGCTCTCCAATTAGGACTGGGTTGTTTTTTGTCCTCCTTGAAAGGACTTGGATAACTCTTTTAATTTCCTTTTCCCTTCCAATTACAGGGTCAATTTTTCCTTCTTCTGCCTTTTTATTTAAGTTTGTTGTGTATTTTTCTAAAGCTTCTGATCCAGCTTCATCGCCTTCTTCAAAATCTTCATAGTCTTCCATATTATTTAAAATATCATTTTCAAGACTCATTATGTCAATGCCTAGTCTTTTTAAAACTAGGATGGCAACTCCCTGACCCTCTCTTAGGATACCAAGGAGAAGGTGGTCAGTTGACACTGTGTTCTCGCCCATTTCTCTTGAAACTTCAAAGGCAAGTTCAAAGATCCTCTTAGTCCTTGGAGTGTAAGCAATGCTTGACACCACTGGACCTTGACCCTGGCTAACTATGTCCATAGTAGTTTCCTTTGCCTTCTTGTAATCTATCCCAAGCTTTGAAAGTATATGGGCACCTGCATCTGTTCCTTCTCGCAAAATTCCAAGAAGGATGTGTTCTGACCCTATATATGAATGCCTCTGTTCCCTTGCTTCTTGCTGAGCAAAGAGGATGGCTTTTTGTGATTTTTCACTAAACTTTCCAAACATACTCATTTGAAAACCTCCTTCATGAGAGATCTCGACTTGTTAGCCCTTAGGATATCTCTCGACCTAAGGTCTAAGATTGAGCCTCTCTCAATTTGTAAGTGTCCATTTCTAAGCTTCATAATTTCTTGGTAAAAGTCAAATTCCCTATTTGGCTTTAAGATTGAAAGTTCAACCCCAAGGTTTATCATGCTCATGGACTGCATCATCTCTTCTTCCGACAATAACCTTGCATTGGCAAGTAGACCGTAGGACCTGTTGACCATGTCCTCAAGGCTAATAATATTATCAAGATAAAGTTTTTTTCTATTTTCTCTTTCCACATCAGCAATCTCCTCGCTAATGAGTTTTAATTTTTCTATATAAGATCCTTCCTCTTCTGTCAAGCTTGACTCAAAGGAAAGGGTGTAAATACTTGCAAGAGCCTTCTTGGACTTGTCCCTGTAAGACCCCAATGTGTAACCAAGTCTCGATAGACCCTTGGCAATTTCATTTATCCCAAAATAATTTAGAGCTGGCAGGTACAAAAAGGCTATGGGTTTAAAACCAGTTCCTGCATTAAAAACCCTTGAAGTCAAGTAGCCATACTCTGGACTAAAGGCAAAGTTTATTTTTTCTTCAAGCTTTCCTTCCAGGTCATAGATTTCCTTGTAAAGTTCATCAAGGGACTGAGTCCTAGAAAACTTTGAAAGTTCTAGGTGTTCACTGGAATTAATCAAAATATCTGGCTCATCATCCTTTTGGTAGAAGCCAATATTCTTCTTATCAACAAAAGTCTTGCCAAATCTTCCCTCTTCAATAAGTTTTAACTTCTTAAGAGATGGCATCTTTTCTATATCAAGATTTTCATAACCCCTTCCTCTTATTATTGGGTCAAGAAATTCTAAATTTTCTCTTAATTCTTCATCAGACATAGTGTTGACGAAGTTCTTGCCGTCAATGTTTCTATATAATTTTACCTTATTTCCCAAAATAATATTAGACATTGGCATCTTCCTTTAAGGTTTTTATCTCGTCCCTTATTTCTGCAGCCCTTTCATATTCCTCTAGGCTAATAGCAAGGTCCAACTTTTCCCTAAGGTCTTCAAGCTTCCTATTGTAGTAAATATAGGATTCTGAGTTCTTGGGAATTTTTCCCCTGTATTTTAAATTTATATTTAGGGCCTTTAGGTAAGACTTAATTTCATTTCCAAAGGAGTCATAACATTTTGGACAACCCAAGGCTCCTGTGTTTTTAAGTTCACTTAGGCTCCTACCACAATACTCACACCTTATGTCATCTTCCTCCTCATTGTAAGAGTTGGCAGTGAATTTAAAAATATTTTTTAGGGCATTTTCTAGTTGAGGAATTATATTTTGATAACCCTGAAATTCTTTTTTAAATTTTTCTTCAGCACAAACTTGGCAGAGATGAACTTCTTCCACTTCGTCATTATTTATCCTTGTGTAGGAAATTATTGATTCTCTTTCTTTGCAGTTGTCGCACAACATCTTCTTCCCTCCTAGCTGAAAATGACAAGGAGCATATTCTTTAACAAATCTGCCCTCAGTTCATTTCTATTTTCGCATTGACTTAAAGACCTATCAGATAGGCTCACCTTCATAAGTTCCATTTCCCTTCTAGTGACCTTCTTAAGTCTAACAAGCTCTTCCAAAAGATCATCTGAGTTATTTTTTGTAATGGAGTCCCCTACGAAGTCCAAAAATCTCTCCAGCCTTTCATCATCATCTTCTATTTTAACTTTTACAATCCTAATGTAACCGCCGCCACCTCGTCTTGACTCAACGTAGTAGCCCTTAAAGGGGGTAAACCTCGTTGTCAAAACGTAATTTATTTGTGAAGGGGCGCAGTTAAATTGGTCTGAAATTTTTGATCTTTGTATTTCAACAACTCCACCAGATTCAAATATTAACTCAGTTAAAAAATCTTCTATGGAATTGGATAATTTTGACATAAAACCATTCCTTTGACTATCTTTGTCTTTTAAATTATAAAAAACTGACTATCTTTTACTATCTCTAGTTTAATATAAACTAGGGCTTTTGTAAAGTATTTGGTTTCGTGTCCTTTTAACCCTATATGCTTTTTGTTGTTTTTAAATAATTATTACTTTAATTATTTTATTAAAAAGTTAAAAAATGGATTCATAAAAATAGTAAATTTTTTAAATGAAAATATCTGTTGGGTTTTAACTCACCAACAGATATTTTAAAGCCATTTAATTCTTTTTTACTTATTTGCGACTTTTTCTCGTTCTAGTTCTAAAATAGTAAATGATCCTTTTGGAATACCACTATTAGAGGAAAAATCTAAATCTTTTTTAGAATTTTTTGAATCAGTAATAAGTACACAACTGCTGTGTTTTTTAGAACTTGAAAGTCTTAAACTTACATCAGATACTCTAATTGCAATATTTACATTTTCATTATCTTTATTAGCAAATATCAATAAATAATCAGAATCATTATTTGTTGTAAATTTAAATCCCTTTTCTTCCATAATCTTATTGCTTACTATAACTTCTTTTAGCTTATATTTATACAAACTATCATAACTTAAATTATTAATAATTTTTTCATAGTCTGGTTTTTCATCACAAATATCTATGTTAAAATCATAATTTTCTTTCTTGGAGTTTAAAAAAGAAAACCCACATATAAATGACATAAAAATCAAAGCTATAAAAATTGAAATAATTTTTTTATTTTTCATTACTAAAACTCATTATCTGAAATCCTAACTGATACAACTCCACTTAAATTTCCAGAACTTGAACTAAAATCTAGTGAAAAGTAACCTACTCCAGTATCGTTAAAATCCTCTGTAGTGGAACCACTATAGGCTATAAAAGATGTATAAAATCTACCATTTTTTCTTAAAGTAACACTTACAGGTTCACCACTATCATTTCTTATATATATTCTTGTGTTTCTCTTAAAAGCTTGATGCCACGATACACCACCTGGAGTTAAATTAGAATTAACAACACGTTCTGACGCTCTTCTTAAAACTGTAACATTAGATTCGTCATAACTAATTGCATTATTTTCAAGGTTTTCTTCAGCAAAAACATTACAAGATATAAACAACATTGAAACTAACATTACCATTAAAATTTTCTTCATTTTTATCCTCCTTTACTCAGCAACAAGATTACTTGCCTACAGTATAAAACTTTTAATATTGTTTTTCAATACTTTTTTCAAAAATTTTATATCAGTTTGCAATTTTATTATCTAATAGATAATATTTTTAGTAAGAATGATTTAGATAAAATAATTTTGTCTGTAATTTATAAAAATATAGAATTATCCTTTAAATATAATTTCCTTATTTGTTCCCATTTTTTAACTATTTTAATTCATATGAATTTTTTATAATTATTTAATTTTAGCTCAAATTTAAAGTCATAAAATATTTTAAATTTCTCAACTAAAAAGGTTGAGCATTTATGCCCAACCATTTAAAATTTATTTTATTTATCAGTTTTTCTTTCTGCAATAATTTTTTCTGCAATATTTTGTGGAACTTCTTCGTATCTTATAAATTCCATATTGAAAGTTCCCCTACCTTGAGTAAGTGATCTAAGATCAATTAGGTAAGTGAATAATTCAGCTTGAGGAGCTTCAGCAATAAGAACTTGAGTGCCGTCATTTTGTTGGTCCATACCAAGAATTCTTCCACGTCTTTTATTCATATCTCCCATTACATCCCCAAGATATGCTTCTGGGATTGTAACTTCAACCTTCATAATCGGTTCGAGGAGAACTGGACTTGCTTCTTGCATACCCTTCTTGAAGGCAAGATTTGCAGCAAGCTTGAAAGACATTTCGTTGGAGTCTACATCGTGATAGGATCCATCATATAAAACAGCCTTGAAGTTTGTAACAGGATAGCCTGCAAGAACTCCCTTTTCCTTAGATTCAATGATACCCTTTTCAACTGCTGGGAAGTAGTTCTTAGGAACTGCTCCGCCAAATACTTCTTCGCCAAATTCAAATTCAGCTTCACAAGGTTCAAACCTAATCCAAACATCACCGTATTGACCTGCTCCACCAGATTGTTTCTTGTGCTTACCTTGAACACTCGCAGTCTTTCTAATTGTTTCTCTGTAAGGGATTATAAATGGAACAATTTCAACTTCAACTCCATAAGTGTTTTTTAATTTATCAAGTATAACATCAAGTTGAACCTTACCTTGGCCACCAATAGTCATTTGCTTAGTTTCTATATTTCTTTCTATAGTAAATGTTGGGTCTTCGTCCCTAATCTTCTTTAGAGATTGAGTAAGCTTTTCTTCATCGCCCTTAGTTTTAGGTTCAATTGCATAATATAAAACTGGAGTTGGGTGTTTCAACTTCTTGTATTCAACTAGGTGGTCTTTATCGCAAAGAGTATCGCCAGTTAAGGTTCCAGCAAGTTTTGTTGTTGCACCAATATCTCCTGCATAAATTTCGTCAACTTCTATTTGTTCCTTACCTCTCATTACGAAAAGACCGCCAAGTTTTTCACTTTCACCATTATTAACATTATATAAAGGTGTGTTTTTAGTTAAGATACCAGAAATTACCTTAAAGATAGAAATTTTTCCTAAGAATGGGTCGGATACAGTTTTAAATACAACTGCTGCAAAAGGATCCTTTGCTGAAACCTTTCTTTCTTCTCCTTCTTTATATCTAAATCCAAGGTGGGCACGATCATCATCAGGTGCTGGCATATAGTTAACTATAGTGTTAAGTAAAATATCAATGCCTATTCCCTTTTCACCAGATCCAACAAGTAGTGGCACTGCGTCACCTTCAAGTAGGGCTGTTGTAACTCCTCTTAGAAGGTCTTCTCTTGTGAATTTTTCTCCAGAGAAATATTTTTCCATAAGAACTTCGTCAGAACCTGCAACTACTTCTGCAATTTCTTCGTACATTCTTTCAGTTGCCTTAACTTGGTCGTGGTTAAGTTCGGCTTCTTGTGGTGCAGAGTTTACATACTTGTAACCCTTTTGGAATATTACATCAGTTACACCAATAAAGTTTTCGCCTTCGCCAATAGGTACAGAGAAAGGAATAACTTTTTTACCAAAGGCAGCTTCAAGCTCGTCCATTAGCTTTCTAAAGTTTACATTTTCTCCGTCAATTTTATTTATAAATATAATTCTTGGAAGTCCAATTTTTTCTGTGTATTTCCAAGTTCTTTCTGTTCCAACTTCGATTCCCTTAGTTGCATCTATAACCATAATTGCAGCTTCACTAGCTCTTAGGGCACTGTGAGCTTCTCCAACAAAATCAAGAAATCCAGGAGTATCTATTATGTTTACTTTATAATTTCTCCATTCAACAGGAATAATTGATGTAGCTATTGATGTTCCTCTTTCTCTTTCTTCCTTTGAGAAGTCAGAGATTGTATTCTTGCTAGAAACATTTCCAAGCTTTTTTGTAGCTCCACTTTGGAATAACATAGCCTCTGTTAGGTTAGTCTTTCCGGAGCCAGAATGTCCCACGAGAGCAAGATTTCTTACCTTATCTGTTGTATAAACTTTCATTGTTTTCCTCCTAAATATATTAATTTTTTTGAAATCGTTTCGATGGATAAATTATAACATAATTTTTAGTATTTGAAAACTGTGTAAAATTTATCTGTTTAGGGTATTACAAGCTTATAAATATAATATTAGTAATAAATGAGTGGTGTAAATGGATTTTAAATTTTTGAAAAAAGATAACCTTCCCTACATAATAATAGTGGTCTTGCTCTTAGTCATTGGCTATCAGTATTACGATTCTCATAATGAAGATGATGATGCCAAAGAATTTTTAAAAATTAATACCTCTGGAGTAACCGATAAGAATAAAGTCCTCGAGTCAGGGTCAAGTGAGCTTGCAATAGAAAGGGATTCTGACGAAAATGAAGAGATTATGGTTCACATCTCAGGAGCTGTCAATAAGCCTGGCATACTTAGGCTTGACTCAAATAAGCGTGTCGTTGATGCTCTTGACCTTGCTGGTGGTGCAAGAGATGATGCAGACCTCGATAAGATTAACCTTGCAGCAAAGCTTCACGACGAAGAAAAAATTTACATTCCAAAGGTTGGCGAAGTCCAAAGTAATATTTCTAGTCTTGCCTCTAGTCCATCATCAAGTGCTTCATCTTCAAAGATAAATATTAACTCAGCAGACTTAAACGAGCTAACAAAAATTCCTGGCGTTGGAGAAAAGACTGCTCAAAAGATATTAGACTACAGGGCAAATAATTCCTTCTCCTCTATTGAGGACATAAAAAATGTCCCTGGCATTGGGGACAAAAAGTTTGAATCAATGAAGGACTACATCTCCACCTATTAATTTTTAATTAGTCATTGCTTATGCACTTTTAAGTTGCAAGCTCTCAGCATATATAAATTTTAAATTTAGTATTTTCATATCCTTCCTAATAAAAAAGCTCAAGAAAAAAGAAGCACCTAAGTGCCTCTTATCTTGAGCTTTTATCTTTATCTCTTTCTTGGATTTTTCTTGTAGCGATTTTTATCTGAAGTGGCTATGCCTATAATTAGGGCAAAGATTAGAGACACTAATCCAGATGAAACTCCAACTACAAAGATAATTAAATTGTCTAAGCTGCTTGGATCAAAAAGTTTGTTGATCACGATGAAAAGAGATATTGTTCCAATAAATACCAAGGCAAGTCCTGGTAAGTATTTTATAAATTTTAAATCTCTTGCAGCAAAATTTACTATAAAGGTGAGGACAACTCCAATTAATATTGCACCTAGAGTTAGGAGCAAGTAAAGAGAATTTTCCCCAACTAATTCCATGATTTTATTCATTTTACACCTCATTTATTAGATGAAAGTTCATCTTGCCAAATATTTGCGTAGCGGCCTGTAGCCCACTCAGTCATAATAGTGGAAGCTTCTTCTCCAATTTCCCTTTCAAAGATAGGGTTAGGAAGAATTTTCCCTTCACTTATATTATATATTTTTAGATAATTATTTTCCAATGTTATTAAAAAATTATTATCAGGAGATACAAATCCATCCTTGATTGATGACTTGAAATTTTTAATCTGTGCCATTGGAATATTAATTTTGTTATACTTATTAACCTCGTAAGGAAGAACTAGGTTTAAATCAAAATCAGAAAAACTTCCATTTTCTGAATTAACTCTTCCCTTTAATTTCCAAAAACCATTGTCTCTATAGATCCCTATGTTGTATGGATCTTCCTTTAGGGCTTCAATGTTTTTGCCTTCACTCTCTAGGGCATCCTCAGAAATAAAGTCCTTAAAACTTAGGGCCTTTTTATCTTCTAAGTTATCGAGATTATAAATCCTAAGACATTTTTCATTAGTATTTCTATCTAAGCTCTCAACATTTATATAATTGTTGGTAATAAAGTTGATGGTTTTTAGTGAATTATCATCCCTTAACTCTTCAGTTTCAATTTTTGGAATCTCTGGATCCTTATTGAGAAGATTTGAAGTCTTATATTCCTTTGCGATTAACCTATCTGTAGTTTCCTCAGCCTTTGACTCTCTTTGAACACTTACTTCAAAAAACCTGTCATCTCTCGGCAAGATTATGTTGTTCATCTCGTAGACATTTTCCAATTTCAAATCAGAAAATTTTAGATAAAGGGTCTTGTAGTTCCATGATGGAATATCTGAGTCCACCTTTGTCTTAAATCCAATTAAAAATCCCTTGTCTCCATTTAGATCAAACAAGTTGCTTTTTGCCAAGACCTCATCCTTCCTTGCTAAGATAGTAGAGTTTAAGTCCTCATTGTCAATCTTGTCGTCTACAAGTTTTATCTCAAGTGTAATGCCGTTGTCAAACAAGAGAGCTGTATTCTCACTTGTCTTTATGACTTCATAATATAAGGAAGAGTTGGAATTTGAATCAAAGACATAAGTGGTGAATACATCAGAGTCTTCCACTCCTAAGTTCTTATAATCAAGATTGAACTTTTCATACAAGTAGTCAGAAAGTTTAACATACTTGGTCTTGTAGGAAGCATCCTTGATGTAGTCATTAGCTAGAAGGACTGAATTGTTACTAAAGTAAAGGTCTTCTCCTATTATGTCCTTAAACCTAAAGTTGTCTTGGTTGCCCTTCTTGTTGGAAATAAATTTAGTTATGGTCCACTTGCCATAGATAGGAGCTTGACCAATTTCTGGTCTTTTAACATTTGTCCCCTGATTAGCCAAGAAGGAACAACCACTTAGTAGGACAAGGAAAAATAGTGAAAGGTAAAAAATTATTTTTTTAATCATTGTTTTCACCTACTTCTTTATCAATATCAAGAGGTAAACTAACCTTGACTGTAGTTCCAATATTTTCTTCCGAGAAAATTTCAAGGCTTCCTTGATGAAGCTTAGTTATTTCATCACTTATAGATAGACCAATCCCACTGTGGCTCTTGGAGTGCTTGCCCTTATAGAACTTTTCCTTTACGTGGGCAAGTTCTTCCTTAGTCATCCCCATACCATTATCCGAAATCATTATTTGAACTTTATCATCTTCCTTGAGCATTTGGAACTTAACCCAGCCCTTGTCTGAAGTGAACTTAATGGCATTATCCAAAAGATTTATTAGCAGCTGCTTAATCCTATTTTCATCTGCGTTAATAAGGATTGATTCCTTTGGAAGATCAGTTATTAGTTCAATGTTGTTGGACTTGGCACGAGGCCTCATTTGCTTAGATATATCAAGGCAAGTTTGAGAAATATCAATTATTTCCTTATTGAGAGTTATCCTTCCAGATATATATCTTGAGAAGTCTAAAAGTTCTTCTACCATCTTTGCAAGTCTGTCGGCTTCATTTTCTATTATGTTTAAACCATCTTCCACTAGGTCCTTTTCATCTTCCTTTGCGTCTTTTAGGACAACTGCCCAACCCTTTATAGATGTAAGAGGAGTCCTAAGCTCGTGAGAAATGGAAGAGATAAAATCATTTTTGATTCTATCCTTATTTATAATTTCATCACTCATGGCGTTAAGGGTTTTTGCAAGCTCACCAATTTCATCATCTTCAAAGACCTTGGCCTTCTCTTCATAATTGCCCTTTAACATAGTCTTGGCAACTTCTGTAAGTTCAAGTATTGGTCTAACAATAGACTTAGAAATCAAGAGTGAAACCATAGTTGTCACTAGGGCAACAAATAATGTAAAGATAAGTAAACTTATAATAGTTTTAAAAATTGCAGCCTTGACTTCTTCCATGGAAGATATAAACCTTAGGTAGCCAATTATTTGTCCCTCATTGTTTTTTATGGGACCCGCAACTGACATTATTGATTCACCAGTTTGTGACTCTTCGCCCCTCCAAGTTTTTATCTCTCCCCTTTCAGCTGCCAAGATATCTGAAGTTTCTATGGGCTTCGATGCCAACCTACCAATGGAATCTGATAAAAGGGTCTTGTCCTTGTCAAGAATTTGAACCTCTGCATTGGTGTTAGACAAGAAGATGTCACTGTCTTCGTAAATCAAATCTTCAATGGACTTGTCGGAATAGTCCCTCCTATATATTTCAAGGGAGACCTCCATCCTCTGAATTAATTCCTTGGAGATGTTGTTATAATAGTAGGAGCTAAAGGCAAAAAGCAAGAATATATCTATAATTGAAATTGTAATTAAAATTATTATTAAAAAACTTTTTACAAGTCTTTTCCCAATTTTATTTTTCAATTATAAACCTACTTCCATCTGTAGCCAGTTCCCCAAACAGTTTCAATGTAATCTGGTTTTGCTGGATTAGTTTCTATCTTTGACCTAAGTCTTCTTATGTTTACGTCAACAATTTTTGAATCGCCTAAGAAGTCGTCGCCCCAAACGAGTTTTAAAATTTCATTTCTAGTCATTGCCTTACCTGGGTTAGTCATAAATATTTTTATGATTTGATATTCTGTAGGGGTTAGTTCTAGTTCCACATCGTCCTTGTAAAATTTTCTTGAATAAGAATCTATTTTAAAAGGTGGATCTGTGATTAAGTTGCTTTCATTTTCTTCCCCAATCTCAAGCCTTCGCTCAATGGATTTTATCCTTAGGGTAAGCTCAGTTGGATTAAAGGGCTTAGTCAAATAATCATCAGTCCCATATTGAAGGCCCATGATCTTGTCATAGTCCTCTGCCTTTGCAGTTAGCATAATGATACCAAGACTTGGGAACTCGCCCCTCAAGGCCTTGCAGACTTCAAAACCGTCAATGCCTGGCAACATAATATCAAGGACTACAATGTCTGGAAGCTCACGTCTAGCAATTTCGATTCCCTCTTCTCCACTGCCAGCTTCAAAAATTGTATAGCCTTCTCTTTCAAGATTTATTTTAACAAATTTTCTTATTGATTCTTCGTCTTCAACGAGCAAGACTTTTGTTTTCAAAATATCACCTCTATACTTGTAATTATAAAGAAAATCCACTCCAAATTCAATTGAAGTGGATTTATTAATGTCTTAATAATAATTAGGAGCTTCTCTTGTAATTGTAATATTGTGTGGATGAGATTCTGTAAGTGAAGCTTGTGTAATTTTAACATACTTAGCTGTTGCCCTAAGAGTTTCAAGGTCCTTTGCACCAAGATAACCCATAGCAGACTTAACTCCACCAACAAGTTGGAATACTATGTCACCAACAAGTCCCTTGTAAGGAACCCTACCTTCAACTCCTTCAGGAACGTACTTAGTTGTACCTGATTGGAAGTACCTATCAGATGAACCAGCACTCATGGCACCAAGAGAACCCATACCTCTGTAGGCTTTAAATCTTCTACCTTCAACGAAGATTTCTTCTCCTGGAGATTCATCAGTTCCTGCGAAAAGTGAACCCATCATAACAACATTACCACCAGCTGCAAGAGCCTTGGCAACATCACCAGAGAATTTAATACCACCATCGGCAATTATTGGAACCCCATACTTTTTGGCAGCCCTATAAGCTTCCATGATAGCAGTAATTTGTGGCACCCCAATACCTGTTACAACTCTTGTTGTACAAATTGAACCAGGTCCAATACCAATCTTAACGCAGTCGGCACCAGCCTTAATTAGGTCCTCTGTACCTTCATAAGTTGCTACGTTACCTGCAATAAGTTGTAGGTCTGGGAAGGCGTCCTTTATTTTCTTTATTGTGTTTAATACATTTTTAGATTGACCATGAGCTGTATCAATAACAACAACGTCAGCCTTTGCCTTAACAAGGGCTTCGATTCTGTCCAAAACGTCCTTAGTTGCTCCTACAGCTGCTCCAGCTAAAAGTCTTCCTGACTTATCTCTTGCTGAGTTTGGATATTGTTCGTGTTTTTCAATGTCCTTAATTGTGATAAGTCCCTTTAAGACATTGTCCTTATCAACTAAAGGAAGTTTTTCAATTTTATATTTCTTTAGAATATTTAGAGCTTGGTCTAAATTAATATCAGGATCTCCAGTAATAAGTTTTTCTGAAGTCATTACCTCACCAATTCTTTTAGAAAGATCAGTTTCAAATCTTATGTCCCTGTTTGTAATAATTCCTTCTAAGACACCCTTTTCTGTAACTACTGGCACGCCAGATATTCTGTATCTTTCCATAAGTTCAGAAGCATCTGCAATAGAATGATCCTTAGTTAGTGAAAAGGGATCAGTTATAACTCCGTGCTCAGATCTTTTTACCCTGTCTACTTCTAAGGCTTGCGCTTCAATTGACATATTCTTGTGGATGATACCAATTCCACCTTCTCTTGCCATGGCAATTGACATCTTGTGTTCTGTAACTGTGTCCATGCCTGCTGACATAAGAGGAATGTTTAGCTTAATCTTTTCCGTTAGGTTTGTAGATAAGTCAACTTCGTTAGGCAAAATTTCTGATTTTGCTGGCACGAGCAAAATATCGTCAAATGTTAGTCCTTCTCCAAAAAATTCCATATTACCTCCTGATTATTAATACACATTAATCTTCTTTTCCTACTGGCTTCAACCTGAAGTCAATATTCTCGTCAACTAATGTAACCTTATCTGGCAAATTCAATTTAACTAAATCATTTCCATTTTTATAATTATAAAAATTAATTGGTCTAGTTTCTATGAAGTTAATAGAATCAATTACATCAGAATTTCCTCTAATTGTAACAGAAGATGGCTCAATTGAAAAGTCACTTGTCACAATATTTTTACTAGTATTTTCATTAAATTTTAATTTAATTGGCACAGTTTTACTTTTTAAAATTGGAAGGTCAACTTTTACGCTTGCAGGAGTCACTTCAACTTCCTTTATTATCTTCCCAGCATCATCATAGGCAAAAATTTCTGCCTCAATGCTTGTTGTTTGTGTGATGTCTGAAAGATCAATATAAGCATCAATCTTTTTAATCTTGTTGACATAAGTAGAAGGTCCCTTGACCTTAACATTAACTTGTTTATTTAAGTCCCCAAGAGTTAGACCCTTTTCTAGCTTATTTAAAAATACAATATTTGCCTCAGTCTTTTCCTCCAACACCTTATCAATTTTAAAAGGGATCCTTCTTGGTGTGGTGTTAGTAACAGAAATTCCAAGATCAATATAGGAAACATTTATAGGAACTGAGTGCTCGCCCTCAGTTAACTTGCTCACATCAACCTTAGCAACAATTCCATCTCTTGTGACATTTCTCATGTAGGAATTGTAACCTTGCAGCTTGACATCTACCGTTGACTCCTTGGGAGATATTATTGTTAGGTTCCTTTCCTTTAGACGACTAAGTCCGTCATAAGTAACTTCTATATTTTTAAAGTTTGTTGAACTAATAAAGTTTGCCTCACCCTTTACATAGGACCAAAGAATTATGGCAAAAATCAAAGACATAACTTTAAGCATCAAACTTCTGTCATTTCTAAAATTAATTTTCTTCATCTTTTTCACCACGCTTTGAGAAAATAGTTTTCGCTTTGTAGTCTGGGCTGTAAATTTCTAGAAGTTTTGCTTCAAGAGTTTCTATATCCAAGTATCTTGAGATAACTCCATTTTCAGCTGTTGAAATAGTTCCATTTTCTTCTGAAACCATAATAGATAGGCAATCAGACTTTTCAGAAATTCCAATTCCTGCCCTGTGTCTTGTACCCAATTCCTTAGAAATCTTTTGGCTATCAGATAGGGGCAAAAAACATGCTGCCGCCTTGATTTTTGATCCCTTTATAATAACAGCTCCATCGTGTAGCGGTGTGTTAGGGATGAATATATTAATAAGAAGTCCGCTGCTAACCTTTCCATTTATTTCAGTTCCCGTTTCAATAACTTCTGTAAGTCCAACTTCGTTTTCAATAATTATAAGGGCACCAATTTTTTGCCTAGCAAGAGATGCAACAGCAGAAGTAATTTCTTCTACAGTCTCTGGCACATTGTCCTTGTTTTGACTAAAGCTATTTTTTATGTTGGAAGTAAGTCCAAGATATTGAAGACCTCTTCTAATTTCTGGTTGAAACAAGACAATAATGGCAACAATACCGTCATTGATAAACCTGGTGAAGATCCAGTTAACTGTGTAAAGTTGGAAAAATTGTGAAATTTTTATAAAAAGGAGGATAAAAAGAATCCCCTTAAAAACTTGCTCTGCTCTGGTGTTTCTAATTAGCTTTAAAACGTAATAGATAAGGATGGTAACAATTAGTATGTCCACCACATCTCTTAAATTTATAACATTTAATAAGTTGCTAAACTTTTCCATCCTAAGCACCTCTCTTTCTAACAATAATTATTAGTGCAAAATATAAACCAAGGGCTATTAAAATATCTCCAAGGCTAATGACCTTAGAGGGCCCAACAAATCTTTTTAAGTAAATGAAGTCTGACAAAAAATAAAGTTTTGGATTATCAAAGACCCCATGACTTAGGCTCCCGCCCGTGTAAATAATTTTTATAATTCTCTCGTTGCCTATTTTCATTAGGGCACTTGCCGAGACTGGCATCTTTCCATTTGCCATTACTGGTAGGGCGTTTAAAAAAGTTCCAAGTCCACAAATCAAAAGTCCCTTGTTCTCATAATTCGAAAAAAATGAAAGACTAATGAGCAAGAGAGATAGGATGTGAAAGACTTTAAAGTTTTTTACATAGAATTCAGTAAGACTTCCAAAATCTCTTCCCGTTATAAAGTTTATTAAAATCATTAAAACTATTCCATAAATGGCAAGGTAAACTCTTTTGAATTTAAAATTTATTAAATTATTAAAGTCCTTGTCCCTAATAAAAACCATACTTACTAGGGCAATAATCAATGCTTCCAAAATCATTTTATCACCTTGTTTTATGATATCACAAATAATTTATAATGACATATATTAGAAAAATTTTCTCTACTTAAATAATAAAATTTTTTAACCTCTGTGTTTTAATATTTTTTGTAGAAAATATTAATTTTATATAAGTTCTAAATTGCAACAATATCTTAGCTACTTAGTAAAGGTCTATCAAAAATCTTAAAATTTTTAATTTATTTTTATAAAAGCTTGCCCTCAACTTGCTAACTTCTTCCTTTTGCCTTAAAATATTCTAGAGGTGTAAAATGAAATTATTAGAAGAAAGAATTATAAATGATGGAAGAATTTTAGATGGAAATATTGTTAAGGTAGATTCATTTTTAAACCACCAACTTGATATAAAGTTCTTGGACAAGCTTGCTGAAGAGATGGCAAATTATTTCAAGGACAAAAAAATAAACAAGATACTTACTATTGAAGCAAGTGGGATTGCCCTAGCAACTGTTGCTTCAAAACACTTTGACGATGCCATGGTGGTCTTTTGCAAGAAGCAAAAAACTTTAAACATTGGCAAGGATGTTTACGAGTCAAAGGTTGAGTCCTACACTACAAAGAAAAATTATACTATTACTGTTTCCAAGAGATTTTTATCTCCTGAGGACAACTTACTTATTATTGACGACTTCCTAGCAGAAGGAAATGCCCTAAAGGGTTTGATCGACGTTTCAAAGCAAGCAGGTGCTAAAGTCTCTGGAGTTTCTGTTGCCATTGAAAAGGGCTTCCAAGATGGCGGCAAGATTATTAGGGACATGGGTTACGACCTTCTCTCTCTTGCAATTATTGATTCCATTGACGATGGAAAGATTACTTTTAGATAAGTTGTTATTAGTTAACTCATAAGCTCCCTATGTTAAAAAACATTGGGAGCTTTTTTATTTTTCCTAAGAGGTATTCGTTAATTTTTATCTCATTCCCAATAATTTTTTCTTAACTCCTAACAACCTATGAGCCTTCACAAAAAATTTTAAAATAAAAAAACCGAGATTTCTCTCGGCTCTTATCATCCTATTAACTTTTAAATTTATTTGTTTGCAATTTCGACTAAAGATGATTTCAAATTTTCTTCTATTCTTCTAAGCTCTTGTGAAGCTTCTTCACGTCTCTTGTGACCTTCAATTTGAATTTCACGCACTTCGTTTAAGGCTGAGATAAGTTGATCATTTGTGTACCTAATTGTTTCCATGTCAACTATTCCCCTCTCAGATAATTTTGCAGTTTCAACAGTAGTTTGTTTTAAAGTTTCTGCGTTTTTCTTCAAGAGCTTGTTAGTTAGATCAGTCACTTCTTTAGTCGCCTTAGCTGCTTCCTTAGAATGATTTGCTCCAAGGGCAATAACCATTTGGGACTTCCAAAGAGGGATTGTGTTCACAATTGTAGATTGAATTTTCTCAACCATAACTGTGTTAGAAGATTGGACCATCCTAATTTGTGGTGCCATTTGAATTGAAACCATCCTAGTAAGGTCTAGGTCGTGAAGTTTCTTCTCAAACCTCGAAATCATATTTACATAATCATTGGCACGCTGTGCATCCACTGGTAGGTTAGTCTCTTCTGCCCTTTCCTTTAATCTTGGCA
Organism: Peptoniphilus sp. DNF00840; assembly: GCF_001553125.1. Classification (NCBI taxonomy): domain Bacteria; kingdom Bacillati; phylum Bacillota; class Tissierellia; order Tissierellales; family Peptoniphilaceae; genus Peptoniphilus; species Peptoniphilus sp. DNF00840. The sequence continues at coordinate 55,743 of NZ_KQ960252.1, read as the reverse complement.
ATTCAATATTTTTTGCCTCTTCAAGTTTTTTGTTCCCAGCAAGTATGTACATGCTGAGTTCCTTGTAATAGGACTCATTTAAGTCATACATTTGGTCCAACATAGCAATATCTTTCATAAGAGTAACTTGATGGTCCTCAAGAGTCTTTATAATGTTGTTTACATTTTTTTCTGCTGAGTCGTACTTAGTCTTAATTGAAGTCATCTTGTTGGCTTGCTTTTTGAAAAATCCAAGTAATTTATTGTCTTCTTCATCAAGGTCAAAAGACTTAAGTTCATTTACAACTCCAGATAAGAGGTCGCCAACTTCTCCAAGGTCCTTAGTCTTAACAGACTCTAGAGTCTTCTCAGAAAAATTTGAAATCTTCCTTTGGGCACCAACTCCATATTGAAGGACAATGTTTGAATTTGTTATGTCGATTTCTTTTGCAAAATCATTTACTTGTTTTTCTTCTTCTGGGCTTAGTTTAATTTCCTTATCAGCTTCAACTTCTTTCAAGCTGTTTTTTTCTTCTTCTTGAATTACATCAAAGTCATCTGATAGTGATAATTTTATTTCTCTATCCACTTTTTACCTCCCAATTTTAAATTCATCCTTATCTAAGAGTCCTTCTTGCTTTAGCATGGATTTTAATACGCTCATGTCTGATGATAAATCCATAATTTTTTCTTGGTAAATATTGTCAAGAATTTTCATAAAGGCATCTATTACAATGTCCATTGTGTCTTCAATATCCTTTAGAGATCCTTTAACAGATTCTGTTGGCTTCTCCTTCATCTCTAAGTAAGAGTTGGAAAGCTTAAGAGTTGTTGGCAGATAATAATTTATAGCCTTGTTTAAGTCTCCAGCTGTGCTTGGATTTTCTTTTAAGAGTTCAAAAATCTTTCCTACTATTTTCAAAAGCTCTCTGATTTTTTCATCCATTGGAGATGAAATCTTTCCTTCAATTTGTGTAAGTTCAGTCACATAGGACCTTGCCCTTAGGATAAGTTCTTCTGCCATCTCACTATTTTCTTGATTTTCAAGTTCCTCCATCTTTTCATGAGGATCTCTTAGGGCTTCTTCCTTATAAAGTTTATAGGTCTTTGAATCTAAGATAAACAATTTTCCCTCTTCAACAATCCTTGCCTGCCTATAATAATCTCTTTCAATCATATTTAGGAGATCATTGATAGTAAAATCAAGAGGCTTAGCAGTTATTGCTGCAAGGTCTGCTGTTGGTATAACAGTGTTGTTTCCAATTTCACGATTGTATTTTCTAAATCTAATAATTTGGTCCTTAGTCTTTTTTATTCTGTAGTTTGCATAAAAAGAAATAATAAGGGCAGGAATTACCCAAAAAATTAAGGCTGGCAAATCTTCTCTTATTGATCCATAAGTATCAAACATATCCATGAGAAAACCAAACAAAGCAAAAAGATGACCCACAATTGAAACTTTTGCGACAAATCCCCATGTCTTTACCCTGTTTACAGTCTTTGGATTTTGATTTATTATTCTGTCATCATTTTGAATACTATAAGGTAATTTTCTCTTATTTTTATTCACAAAGCTACTTATAGATCTTTTTGTCACATCAATAGCTGTGTCTATTCCTTCGCCAATTATTTCTCCAATTTCCTTAAAATCTTCTTGTCTAAAGGCGTCGTTTATCTTGTCTTGAAAATTTTTTTCCCTATCTTTTCTCATTCTTCACCTCAAAAAGCCAGCTTCTGTTTAAAAAGCTATGACGATTCCTCCAATGTCAGCATATCCAGAGGATAGTCCATTAGTATGTCTAAGGTGGACCTTTGCACCCTCATAAAGTTCTTCAATTCTTTCCTTTAGCTTTTTAGCCCTGTCCTCATCTTCCACATAAGAAATTGTAATAAGATCTGGCTTTTCTCTCTTGCACTTGCTTTCTATTGCCTTAACCATTTTATCAAGAGATTTTTTCATTCCACGATTGACTTCATAGAGTTCAATTTCTCCATCATCGGAAATCATAATTGGTCTAATATTTAGGACATTGGCAATAAGGCCTGTTGTCTTTTTTATTCTTCCATTCTTGATTAGGTTCTTCATAGATTCTAGGACAAACATAGTTGTCTCTAAGTCTGTTTCCCTTTCAATTTCTTCTACAACTTCATCAAAGTCCTTTTCCTTTACAAGGTCAAGTAACTTTAAGGCAATTCTAGTTGTACCTGCTGATGCTGCCTTGGAGTCTATAACGTGAATATTTATTCCCTCAAACTTTTCTCTTGCTTCTGCTTCTGCTACCTTTGCAGAGTTGTAAGAACCAGAAAGTTTTGATCCAATTGTCAAAATATAAATATCCTTGTCCTTATTTTCCTCAATTATTTTAAAATAATCATAAGGAGATGGACAGGCTGTGTGAATTGGATTTTCAGTTTTTTTCATGACTTCTAAGAATTCATCTAAGTTTAAATTTTCATCGTCTGTGTAATCTTTTCCATCAATAGAGATCTTAAAGGGAACATACTCTATCCCCAAATCCCTTACTTCATCTTTTCTTAAGTCACAACTTGTGTCTGATATAATCTTGTACATTGCTTGCTCCTAATTCAATTTATCTTCAATAAGCTTTACTAATTTGTCAGCATCACTTGAAAGTTTATCTTGGTCTTCTCCCTCAATCATTACACGAACAAGGGCCTCTGTACCTGATGGTCTTATTACAACCCTACCAGATCCATTATAGTTTTCTTCAACTTCTCTTATGGCATCCATAATTTCTGGGAAGTCTTGATATTTATTTTTCAAATCATCACGGACTCTTGCGTTTTTAAGAACTTGTGGATAATTCTTCATTAGTTTATTTAATTCAGATAATTTTTTCCCAGTCTTCTTCATAATTTCTAAGAGGTGGATACCTGTTGCAAGCCCATCTCCCGTTGTATTGTAGTCAAGGAAGATTACGTGACCAGATTGTTCTGCTCCAATTACATAATCATCGGAAAGCATCTTTTCTAGGATGTACCTGTCCCCAACCTTAGTCTCAACAAAGTCCACGTCAATTTTTTCAAGATACTTCTTTAGACCCATATTAGACATTATTGTTCCCACTGCTGCATTGTTTTTTAGTCTGCCATTCTTCTTTAAGTAAGTTGCAACAATGGCAAGTATGTGGTCGCCATCTACAATATTGCCTTCTTCATCAACAGCAATAATTCTGTCAGCATCTCCATCAAAGGACATACCAATGTCGGCTCCCTCTTTTTTTACAAGCTCTTGAATTAGATCAGGATTTGTTGAACCACAAGAGTCGTTTATATTCATTCCATTAGGTTCATTGTTGATAATTTTAACCTTGGCACCATAGGACTTTAGGACTTCTTCGGCTATGTGAGATTGGGCACCGTTGCCTGCATCTACTGCAACTTCAAAGTCTGAGAAATCAAGATCAACTAAATTCTTTAAGTAGTCCACGTATTTTTGAGTAAATTCAGGGGACCTATTTAGCCTTCCAATTTCTTCTCCTGTTACGTCCTTGTATATTTTTGTAGTTGAAAGAATTTTTTCTTCTATTTCATCTTCTACTTCATCATCTAACTTTAGTCCCTCTGATGAGAAAAATTTAATTCCATTGTGTTCATAAGGGTTGTGAGATGCAGAAATAGATACTCCACATAGGTAGTCGCCAGTCCTTGTTAAGTAAGCAACACCTGGAGTTGGTATCACTCCTGCCAAGTCCACATCAAGTCCTATACTCATAAAACCTGCCACAAGAGAAGACTCAACTAGGTCTCCTGAAAGTCTTGTGTCTCTTCCAACTAGGACCTTGCCCTTCTTGCCCTTGGCAAGTACATAGGCTGCTGCCCTTCCAATATCATAGCAAAGCTTTGGAGTTAGTTTCTTGTTAGCAATTCCACGAACTCCATCTGTTCCAAATAATCTTGTCATTTCATCACCTGTAATTTTTATCTATATAATCTATTAAGTAAGTTTTCTTATTTTTTTCGGGATCATCTAAGACCATTTCTTCAAGGTCCCTTAAAATCCTTCCAATAATTTTGCCCTGAGAGAAACCCATGGCCTTAATATCATTTCCATTAATTTCCAAAAACCTTTCAGTTTTCATTTCTTTTTCGTCTAATAAGACTTTTACCCCTTTTTTTCTATTTATAATAAAGGAAGCGTCCCTATCTGCCCTTGTGCACATACAATCTGCAATTAATAAGTCATAAAGGTCTAGGACCTTATCTCTTCCCACTCTTTTTATTTGTCTTCTTAGGGCCTTGTCCGTCATCTCTGCATGGACCTTCATATGGTCTAAGATTAAAATTTTTACCTTCTCAATTGTTTTGTTGGGAAGTCTATATCTTTTTAAAATTTCCTCAACCTTTTCTGCACCAAGGACTTCGTGTCCATAAAAGTGTCCCCTGCCATCTTCTCCAATTGATAGGGTGTCAACCTTTGAAATGTCATGGAAAAGTGCCGCAAGCCTTAGACTTAGGTCTGGCTTCACATTATCCATCACGCAAATAAGATGGTCAAAGAGGGTCTTGTCATGATAGGGAGAAAATTGAACAAAGCCAACTGTCCTCTTTAGCTCTGGGAAAATCACATCAAGTATCCCAGTCTCCTCCATCAATAATAAATAATGAGATGGGTTTTCTCCTGTAATCATCTTGGAAAACTCATCAAAAATTCTCTCTGGAGCGATTTTCTTTAAGAGTCCTGCATTTAAGGATAGGGCATCAAAAAGTTCTTCCTCAATAAAAAATCCAAACCTTCCAGCAAATCTAATTGCCCTCATCATCCTAAGAGCATCTTCTCTTATCCTTTCATTTGGATCACCCACAGCCCTAATGATTTTATTTTTTATATCATCTTGACCATGAAAGGGGTCGTAAAGATTTCCATCTCCATCCATTGCCATGGCGTTAAGGGTAAAGTCCCTTCTCTTTAAGTCCTCTGTGAGATTCTTAGAGAAAGTAACCTTCTCTGGCTTCCTGTTGTTTATATAAGCTCCGTCAATCCTAAAAGTTGTAACTTCATAGAGAGTATTGTTTAATAAAATGCCAACTGTTCCAAAGTCTTCTCCAACTAAGACAGTCTTATAGTCTTGAAAGACTTTTTTAATTTCCTCTGGCCTTGCAGAAGTTGTTATGTCGTAATCATGTGGCTCAATACCCATTAGCTTGTCTCTCACAGACCCACCAACTATGTAGGCCTCAAAGCCACTTTCTCTTAGTTTGTTTAAAATAAATAGGACATCCTTTGGCATTCAATCACCCTTTTAATTATAACATTCTTGTTCTTAATTTAAAATTATATAATTAAGCCATTGTCTTGTGATATAATGAACTAAAATTGGAGGTAGAATATGAAAAAAATTTTTATTATTTCAATGTCATTACTCCTAAGTCTTAGTCTTGCTGCCTGTGGCAAAAAAGATCAAGCTAAGGCTGGAGCTAGTGATGCAAAAGTTGCATCAGATGTTACTAACAAAGAAACTGATGAAGAGCAAGTTGCAACTTCAAACTTTGACAAAGAAGCTGTTAACGAACTCATCAAAAACTCTGATTATATTTCAAGAATTAGAATTTCAACATCTACTGCTGAGGGAATGTCAACAGCCTTCTTAAAGGATTACAAGGGCGACCTTTCTCAAATACAAGTAGATATTCCAAAGAACTTAAGTCCTAACAAAGAATATTTAGTTTTTTACAAGGATGACGAAAAGGGAGAAGTTTCTCCAACTGATAGAGATGGAGCCTTCATTGAGTTGCAAGGAGACAAGGACTCAAACTTAATTTATATTGAAAAGCAATTTGATCCAAACTCTCACACTTCATCAATTAAGAGTAAATAAGGAGGAAGATAAAAATGAAAAAATTTAAGTCTGTATTGTTTTCACTTGTTCTCATGATTTTTGTGACTTCAAATGTTTTTGCAGGAAGAAGTCCTCTTATTGAGTACAATGGAAAAATTATAAAATCCGATGTGGCACCCTACATCAAAAATGAAAGGACTATGGTTCCCATAAGATTTATTTCAGAAACTCTTGGCTACAAGGTTACTTGGGATAAGGACAAGAGAGAAGTTGGCATTAGTGGCAAGGACACAGAAATAAGTCTTAAGATTGATTCCACTAAGGCTAAGGTTAATGGCAAGGAATTAAAGCTTGATGCTCCTGCATCAATTAAGAAGGATCGTACTTTCGTTCCCCTAAGATTTGTTGCTGAAAATCTAAAGGCTGAAGTTAAGTGGGACAACAAAAACTTCAAGGTTATTATTAATGACAATAAGGGACAAGCATCTTCTATTATTGACCTTACAACAGAAGAAGATAAGTATGTAAAAGAACTTACTTCTCTTCAAGGAGATTTGAGTAAGTCTATGAAGGATTTAAAGTCATCCTTCTTTGAAAATGCTGCAAAGCTAAGTGATGCTGACCTAACTAATGCTTACGAAAGAGCAGATAGAGAAATCAGGGCAACACTAGATAAGCTTAAGGCCCTTGATGTGCCAGAAAAATTTAAAGCTTCTCACCAATACACTTTAAAGGCAAGTGAAAAGGCCCTAGAAATTCTTCCAGGTCTAAAAAATTCTATCCTATCCAAGGACCAGAAAGCTGCAAAGGCTTTTATAATGGAATTAAATGACTTCCAAGTTAAACTACAAGAAGCTACAGATTCCTTTAAGGCTGCTCTTAAGGGAGAGGACTACAAGGTACAAAAAGACATAGAAGTTTACAAGGACCAAAAGGAAAAACAAAATTCAACTACTAACTTGTTACAAGACAAGACTTTCAAAAATATTATTAAAAATCTTTAATTTATAATTTTTAAATTTAACAATTAAATTTCCGCATATGAAAAACCCCTCAAGTTAATTTGAGGGGTTTTGTCTATGTCAAACTTTTTAATTTTTCAAACTTGCCTTTTTCTTTAGGTAGCCTCTGTTGTATTTGTCTTCGCCTTCTTCCATATTCTTCTTGGCTTGTGAAAGCATAAGCTTGATCCTGTTAAATTGATTTACTTCAGAAGCTGATGCGTCGTAGTCAATTGGAATTATATTTGCCTTTTCATAGGAAGACCTTATAGCCTTTATGACACCCTTACCTGTGATGTGGTTTGGAAGACATCCAAAGGGTTGAACACAAATAATATTTTCAACACCTGACTCAATTAACTCAACCATTTCACCAGTTAAGAGCCAACCTTCTCCATATTGGTTACCAAGGTCAACATACTTTTCTGCGTACTTGATTATATCTTCAATTTTTTCTGGAGAAGTAAATCTTGTACCCTTAAGAGCTTCTCTCACAAATTTTCTGTAGGATTCAATGTAAGAAATTCCCATTTCGCAAATAAAGGCAGATAATTTTGATTTTGAAAGTTCGTCAGCCTTTGCCCTTGCATTTTTAAAGGAGTACATCATAAAGTCAGTCAAGTCTGGAATGACAACTTCTGCCCCTTCCCTTTCAAGTAGGTCTGCAAGGTGATTGTTAGCAGCTGGATGGTACTTAACTAAGATCTCCCCAACTATTCCAACCTTCGGTTTTTTATCTTTTGTAATTTCAAGTCTGTCAAACTCACTCACCATTTGATTTACATTTTTCTTAAAAGTTGTCTTGTTGTAAATCAAATTTTCTGAACTTGTAAGATCAACCCACCTGTCACGTAAGATATTTGTTGAACCCTTTATGACTTCATAAGGCCTTGTAGCTTGAGTAAGTCTCATTATTAAGTCAGCGTAAAGCAAGCCCTGAATTAATTTTCGACCTATCCTAACCATTTGTCTCTTGTCAAATTGGAAGCCAGGATGTTCTTCTATCCCTTGAAAGGAGAGCCCTATTACAGGAACGTGACCGTAGCCTGCATCCTTAAGGGCCTTCCTAATAAAGCCAACATAATTTGATGCCCTGCAGGCTCCACCAGTTTGACTCATCAAGAGTGCCAACCTATCTGTGTCATATTGACCAGACTTAACAGCATCAATAAATTGTCCCACTACGAAAATTGATGGATAACAAGCGTCGTTGTTTACATATTTCAAACCTTCATTGACAACCTTGTGACCTGTGTCGTGAAGAACTTCTATGTTTATTCCCTCTTGTCTTAGGATTGGTTCAAAGATGCTAAAGTGAAGAGGCGCCATTTGTGGCATCAAAATAGTGTAGTCCTTTTTCATTTCCTTTGTAAAGATAACTGGTTTATCATCTAGTAGACCTTCAAGCTCTGCATCAATTTTTTCAAATTCTCTCTTTTCAGCTGCTTCTATAAGGGACCTAATCCTAATTTTTACTGCACCAAGATTTGAAACTTCATCAATCTTTAGGGCTGTGTAAATTTTATTGTAGGACTCCAAAATCTCTTGGACTTGGTCAGTTGTTACTGCGTCAATACCACAACCAAAGGAGTTAAGTTGTACAAGCTCCAAGTTTTCGTGCTCTCCAACAAATTTTGCCGCCCTGTATAGTCTTGAATGGTAGTTCCATTGGTCAAGAACCCTAAGTCTAGAATCAATTTCTACATTCCTTGCAATACCATCTTCAGAAATAACTGCAAGACCAAGACTTGTAATGAGTTCAGGTATGCCGTGATTTATTTCTGGGTCTATGTGATAAGGTCTACCTGAAAGAACAATGGCTCTTTGATTTTTAGAATTCACTTCTTCCAAGATCCTGTTGCCTTCATTTAAGACATCAAGCCTATACCTATCTTGTTCTTCATATCCAGCTCTTACTGCTTTCTTAACTTCATTCTTAGGTATAAAGTCAAAGACTTCTGCCAATCTCTTTCCCAATTTTTTTCTATCGTCAAAGGAGATAAAAGGATTCATAAATTTCACTTTGCCATCAACTATGTCATCCACATTATTTTTTATAACTTCAGAATATCCTGCAACTACAGGACAGTTTAATGTGTTGTCTGCATTTTTAAATTGTCTTTCTTCATAAAAGACTGCTGGATAAAATATAAATTTTATTCCCTTTTCTATTAAATCCTCTATGTGTCCGTGAGAAATTTTTGCAGGATAGCAAGCAGTCTCACTTGTTATTGTTTCGATTCCCTTTTCGTAAATCTCTCTTGATGACTTAGAAGATAAGACTACTGAATAGCCAAGCTCTGTAAAGAAGCTATGCCAGAAGGGATAATTTTCATAAATATTTAAAACTCTAGGGATTCCGACAATGCCCCTTGGTGCCTCTTCTTCTGGAAGAGACTTGTAGTCAAAGACTCTCTTGTACTTGTAGGCGAACATATTTGGAAGTTGGTCTTCCTTGCTCCTAACCTGACCTGCTCCCTTTTCGCACCTATTTCCTGTGATATATCTCTTTCCATTAGGAAATATATTTACAGAGAGGGCACATTGGTTAGTACATTGTCTACAATTGGTTGAGATTGATTTATATTTAAAGGCATCCAAGTCTTCTTTGGAAATTATATTTGATTTGCCTGTGGATTTTTCCTTTGCAATAAGAGCCATGCCAAGAGCTCCCATAAGACCAGCTATCTCTGGTCTTGTAACTTCAACTCCAGTTAAGTTTTCAAAGGCTCTAAGCACTGCATCAGATAAGAAGGTACCACCTTGAACGACTATGTGTTGACCTAGGTCTTTAGGGTCCCTAACCTTGATAACCTTTTGGATAGCATTTCTTATTACTGAGTAAGCAAGTCCAGCAGAAATATCTGGGACAGATGCCCCTTCCTTTTGAGCTTGTTTAACATTGGAATTCATAAAAACTGTACAACGTGAGCCAAGGTCAACTGGCTCCCTAGACCTTGTAGCTTCATTGGCAAATTCTTCTGCAGTCATATTTACTGAGTGGGCGAAAGTTTCCAAGAAGGAACCACATCCTGCTGAGCAAGCCTCATTCAAGAGGATGGACTCAATTACTCCATCCCTTATCTTCATAGACTTCATATCTTGTCCACCAATGTCTAAGATGAAATCAACATCCGGATCAAAATACTTTGCCGCAGTGAAGTGGGCTATGGTTTCAACTTCTCCAAGGTCTAGGTTTAGGGCAGCCTTTAAAAATTCTTCCCCATAACCAGTTGTGCCACAACCAGCAAAATAAGCCTTGCCATTTTTTTCCTTATAAATTACTTTTAAGTTTTCTATAGCTATGTCAAGTGGGTTCCCCTTGTTGGAACCATAGAAAGTGTAGAGGATTTCATTTTTGTCAGAAATTGCTACTAGCTTCGAAGTTGTTGAACCTGAATCTATTCCAAGATAAATTGGTCCCTCATAAGTTTTTAGGTCAACTTTTTTAAGGGATTTTGTCTTGTGTCTTTCCCTAAAGTCCTTAACTTCTTCATCACTTGTAAAGAGGGCTGGCATGACGTCACTTTCCTTCACAAGAATTTCTGCACTTGTGTTCACCTTATTGTAAAGTTCCACAAAAGACATGGCTTTGGAATCAAAACTTGAAAGGGCAGCACCCAAAGCAACAAAAATTTGTGAATTTTCTGGAGCGATAATTTCATCTTCCTTTAAGTCCAAAGTTTCTACAAATCTTTCCTTTAACATAGGAAGGAAGTGGAGTGGTCCACCCAAGAAGGCAACATTACCCCTTATTGGTCTACCACAAGCTAAGTTAGAAATTGTTTGGTTTACAACAGATTGGAAAACTGAAATAGCTATGTCAGCCTTGCTTGCCCCTTGGTTAATTAGAGCTTGAACGTCAGTCTTGGCAAAAACTCCACATCTTGACGCAATAGGATATAACTTTTCATAGTCCTTTGCCATTTCATTTAAACCAGAAGCATCAGTTTGAAGAAGTGATGCCATTTGGTCTATGAAGGCACCTGTACCACCAGCACAAATGGAGTTCATCCTTTGTTCAACAGATCCCCTTAGGTAAGTAATTTTTGAATCTTCACCACCAAGTTCAATTGCCACATCAGTCTTTGGAATAAAACAAGAAATTGCTTCCCTACCTGCCACAACTTCTTGGACAAAATCAATCCCCAAAAATTCGTGAACAGAAAGTCCTCCTGATCCTGTTACATTAACAGTTACTGTATCATACTTAAACTGTGGATAGACTTCATTGATTACATCCTTCACAGTTTTTCTTACATCAGAAAAATGTCTTCTATAAGTCTTATATAAAATATTTAATTTTTCATCGAGTATTACAAGTTTTACAGTAGTTGAACCAACATCTAATCCCATGTGAATTAGCATAGCCACTTTCCCCTTTCAAAATAAAAGCCACTAAGTTTTATGTATAAATTAATCTTATTTAAGATTGATATACATTCTGAGATACATAATTATTGCACTTTCTAATTGCAAATACAACAAATATTTTAAAAAAAGTTTGCTTTTTATTATTAAGAAGTTTGACATTTCTTAATAATTACTTTCTTTCATTATAAACTACTTTAGTGATTTTTATAATGGCAAAAAGATATTTTTGCAATAAAAAAACTGACCTCCTTAAGTTGGTTTTTAAGTCCAACTTTTGGGGTCAGTTCATTGCTCGGTCTTTCTTTATATAATAGAATCTAATAATTATCTTCTAATCATAATTGTGCCTGGATTTTCACTATTCCATTCGATATCATGATCTACTCCATCTTGAGTATTGCCATTAGTAAGTCCGAAAACATTAGCTACGTTAACAACAGAAACTAAGATTCTGCCATTAATGTTAAGGGGCTTAGAGTCCATCTTTATAGTCTTTCCGTTTGAAAGAACAATTTCATCACCATCAATTTGGATTTTAGCAGTTAAACCATTATTAGTAAATATAGCAGTTCTTGTCTTATTGTCCCATTTAACATCGACACCAATAGCTTCTGCCACAAATCTTAATGGAATCATAGTTCTTCCATTCCTAATAACAGGTTTTACATCCATTTTGTGAGTTATTGTCTCATTATTTCTTACTTCCTCAAAAATTAACTTGTCTATGTGGAAGATATACCTAACTGTATCAGATTTCTTTTCCTTAGCTATACTAGGCTTAGCTACACTAACATAAACTGGAGAAGTTCTAGTGTTGTGGTCCCTAATCTTGATTTCAGGAATGTTTGCTTCTGGAACCGGTTTAACTTCAGGCTTAGGTTGAGGTGCTGGTTCCTCCTTCTTTGTAAAAGTCCAAGTTAAAGTATAAGTCAAAGTTTTATTTGTGTCATCTTTAACTCCTTCAGACCATTCACTTGCTTTCCAAGTACCTATTTCCTTTCCACTAGGATCTTTTTCAACAAGAGCTTTTTGTACAGCTTCTGCACTTAGATTTAAAGCTTGTGGTGCTACTACATCAGTTTCGTAAACTTCTTCAGTATCATCAGGTTTTAAATCTGCAAGAACTTTAGGAAGATTTTTATCAGCAGGCTTTGTATTAAATACATATTTAACCTTAACCTTATCTGTTTCTTTCCAAGTCCAAATACCTTTAAACACGTTATTTGCTTCAGTAGCCGTTACAGTTAACTCTTCTGGATCCCATTCTTTGAAAGTCCATTTACCTTGTTTGTCGCCAATTTTTTCTGAAACTGCTGTAAACTTATCCTTAGCCTTATCTGGTTTAATTATATTTCCTACATATTTACCAACTGTTTGTAAACCAGACTTTTGCTTGTTTACACCTTCAGGTAATGTATGGGTAGATTTAACAACCTTATTATCACCTACGATAGATGGGTCAATCTTAAATTCATATGAAATTTTTGCAGTTGGAGTTTCTGTTAAAACCCACTTACCAACAAATTTGTTTTCATTGTTATCTGCAGAAACTTTCGGAATACCTGTTACCTTGTTTCCATTTCTATACCAACCTTCAAACTTCCAAGTACCTTGAAGGTCGCCTGTATTAATTACCTTATCATCAAATGATTCTAAAGTAATCTCATCTCCTTCATACTTAGTCTCTGATTGTGGAACTTTAGGTTCAAATCTACCTTTTAGTAAACTAGCTCCTAATTCATCATTAGGCTTTCTGCTATTATAGAACTTAAAAGAGTACTCAACAGTTTTTTGAGCCTTTTTAGTAGCCTTTGCTATAAATTTTTTGTCTGTTCCTATACTAGTATAATCATCTTTTACAATTTCATTTGTTCCATTGTACCATTTGTTATCCTTGTAACCATTTTGAAGAGTAGTTACAGGAATTTCATTAGAATCTAAACTTGTTCCTGGTTTTACATAGTATGTTTCATAAAGAACTGGAGTAGTATTACCTTCTTTATCTCCAATCTTAACACCTTCGCCTAATTTGAACTCAACTGCAAACTTACCATCAGGTAGCTTATCAGGATTAATTTGATTTGATTCACCAGCTTTAACAACATTCTTCTCATTTGCTACATACAAAGTTTGATTAGGGACAGTTATTCTTGACTTGTCGCCAAATTTTACTTCAATACTGCCTGTAGCTCCATTAGGAAGATTTTGCCTTGAAGAATTTCTTTTTTCTTTAAGATCTGTGTCATCTTTTACAAGGTCAGTAAATGTTGTAGCGATTTCATCTAAAAGATTTTGAAGTTCTGTGTTTGCTTCTTTAAGCTTAACACCGTCTTTCCAAGTAATTTGATCGCCAACCCAAACCCTAATATCAACTGCCTCTAACTTATCTTTAAGTTGGTCAGCCATAGTTTGTTTGAAGTTAACTTCCATTACAACATTTTCATTTTTAAAGTTTTCCTCTGTAACTGCTGTTCCTAACGCAACATCTGCTGGTGTGTCTGTCTTTGTCTTATTTGGTGTGAATTTCCACTCTTTATTAGCATCAATCTTATTAGCATTTTCATCCTTAGACTCAGCAGTCAAATCTGATGCAATTAATACATCTTGTAAAGTCTTCCCTCCAACAGGATTTACATAGTAAACAAATGAAGTCTCTGTTTTAGCAGTGTCACCTTTTCTGAATAGACCCTTTGCACCGTCAACCTTAATAGTAACAGACTTGTAAGTCGCTTTAACATCCTCAGTTGCCTTTGGATTGTCATTACCATAATCATCCTTAGCTGGGATAATGTCAAGAAGTTTTTCGTAAGGTACTTCCACTGGGCGTCCACCATTTTCCACATACTTTCTATCAGCTACAACGATATTTCCTTTTCTTACATATCCGATAAATTTAGGCTGAGGAATCAAGTTTGCATCAACATCGTCGCCAACCTTACCTTTAGCCTCACTTGGATACTCTTGACCAACAATATGGTATTTCTCCTTAATAGCGTTACCCATTTCATCTACATATTGAATAGGAACTTTACCTTCATTATTAGAAGTCGTATCTCCATCTTGCCCTGCGAAAACATTTAATGGCATTACTCCTACTATCATTATTATTGCTAGGAAAAAAGCCAAGCATCTTTGACTCATTTGTTTTTTATCCATTTTTATCTCCTTTCTAATTTTATTGGATATTAAAATTTTTATCCCTCCTAAATTTTGTCCATAAGTCTTTACTTCAATATAGTTTATTGCATACTTATGGATTATTGCTATTTATGAAAATATTATAACAAATCTTTAAAATTTTGCCAATGCTTTCTTTATTTTTAGCCACATTAAAGTAATACCACTTATTTTTATCCAAGCTTAATACTCTATTTATGTTATATTTTATCATAAACTTTATGCTTTATATTTTCATCTTTTTCTTTTTTATTTATAATTTAGTCCCTTTTGATTTCTTATTTCTTTCAATATTATTACTCCCTTTTAGTTTTCTTTTTATCTTAGTTTGTAATTTTTATTTTGTAAATGTTTCTCTATTCCCTACTATCATTATATGTTTTTATAATTTCTTTGACCGGAAAAATTTTTACATAAAAATATCTGTTAGAGATTTAATCCCCAACAGATATTATAGAGGTCTTTTATTAAAGAATACTTAATTTAAAATTTTCTACAAAAGACTTATCTTGTTAAAATTACTTAGTACTTTTTAAATTATTTTCAATAACCTTACCATCACGAATAAGCACTAGAGTCTTGTTGACATTATCTGGATCAGTAATTCTAAGGCCATAATTAACACCCTTATCATCTTTAATCTGTAAGCTATAATCTTTAATTACACTAATCTCTTCATCAAATGCATTTTTAAAATCCTTTTCTAAAGAATCATTATCTCTTAAATACCTATAAAAATTTGCAGCCATATCCTTAGGAGTGAGATTGAAAGTAGCATTTTTTTTGTCAAAAGTAATAGCACCACGATCACTTACATTCTCTTGCAAGACTTTAAGATAAGATTCTGGATTTCTTTCTTTAACAGAAATTTTATTATCTAAAATAACCTTCTTTTCCTTACTATCATTTTTATTCTTCTTTTCTATTGAAATAGCTTCAGGAATATCACCTACAAAAACAGTAGAAGTATTATCATCCCAATTAACTTTTTCGCCAAATAATTCTGCCACAGCTCTTAGTGGAACAAAAGTCCTATCCTTAATAATTTTAGCCGGTGCATCAATAGCAACTTCATCTTTCTTTTTTCCATCATTAAGACTAATAAGCTTAGAGTCGATTTTTAAAATAAGATTTTTATCATCCTTAGAAATTTTCACTTCACGATTATCATTATCCCATAAAACAACATAACCTAAACTTTCACTGATAACACGAATAGGTACTAGAGTTCTATTATTTTCAATAACAGGCATAACGTCACTCTTGACCTCATCACCCCTTACTAAAATCTTAATATCTCTTTCAGCAAATACTTGGCAAGTAAACAATAATCCAGCCAAAATAAAAACAAATAAAAACTTCCTTAACTTCATAAAAACTCCTTTTCATAGAATAAAAGGACTTGGCATAGATCAACAGTAATCCTACCATGTCCTTAAAAATATTTAATCTTCCTAAAATTTTAAAACAAAATTATGCTAAGATTTATTCCAAAATCTCAACCCATGTTTCATCTAAAGTATGACTTGGACGCTCATAACGGTGAGTATGTCCAGCTTCAACAATTTCATAATAAGCCCAATGGCTTTCATCAATATCAGGGAATACTTTGACCTTATCCTTAACTTTAATTAGACCTGCTTGAGTAACCTTCCTCCTTGCAAAATTATTTAAAAGAGTTGCAGCTTCAGCACGAGTCAAATTATTATCAGGTTTAAAAGTTCCATCAGGATATCCTTTGATTCGACCATTACCATATTCTTGGTTTATGGCATCCTCAAAAACATGACCCCTGATATCTCTATAAGGTGCCTTAGCATCATTCATAGAATCCATCTTAGACAAAGCATAAGCAAACTCTCCACGAGTAATAGGTTCATTTGGACGTAACTTATTACCATCAGCAATTAAAAGTTTCTTCTTCATGGCAGCATTTAAAGCACCATTATACCAAGCAGATGGAGTATCTACAAAGTCAAGTTTTGATTTGTTTGATAAATCCTCCCCAACTAAGCGAAGTAACATAGCAACTGCCTCTGCACGAGTTAGTTTACCTTCAGGACGAATAGTCTTGTCCTCATAACCATAAATATAAATATAATGGATGCCCTTTTCTATCTCCTCTTGTCTGTGAACATAAACAGGAATAGATTCAACTGGCTCGTGAAACTTTATTCCAGGCAAACCATCATTTGGCGAGTCAGGTATAGGTTGAGGTTGTGGTGGTACAGGTGGTGTCGGTGGATTTGGAGCAACTTTCTCTTTGAAAGATGCATTAAATGTTTCTCCTTGACTTACCTTGCCTGTACTTGGTATAGCCTTATCCCATTTATCTAGTTCATACTTATCTTTTGGATCACCTTGGGTTTGAGGGAATGTAATTCCCGTTTCTGACCAAGGAGTTTCTTTTAGAACCTTATAGGCAACTTTCTTCACCAATTTTTCTGGAATTGTCCTCGGCATAATTAATTTACCATTAGCTCCAGCTTCAAACATTACAGTTACATACTGGTCTTTGTCGGTATCAGGAATTTGTGGTTCCCCTCCAGGTTGGTCTGGATCAAATGGCCCATAGGTTACTTGCTTCCATTTCGCTTCTAAACTAGTATTCCCACTAATTGGTGTAGAAAAATTAAATTTTGATTCTTCTCCTGCTTTAAACCAGCCCTGAAAAATGAAATTTTCCTTTTTAGGGGCACTAGGCTCTTTTGCAGTCTTATTCTTTTCAATGACTTGTGCAGGAGGTGTTGGATTCCCGCCCTTTGCATCAAAAGTTACAGTAAAAGAATTTTCTGGTAGCAGTTGGATGGTCCAACCATCTACAAAGTTTCCGGATGTAGAAACCTTAAAAGTTCTACTTGTGCCATCCTTCAAAACACAAGAAATTGTATTTTCATTTGTTTGACCCTCTAGTTTAATAGTTCCTAAATAAACTTCATCTAAATTAGGTAAATAGATTCTTGGATTTAAAAGTCTTTGATTTCCGCTATCAGATCTTATGATGGTTTCTCCACCTGCTTTCGGAAGATAATATCGAACAGGTTTTTGAGTTCCATTCTTAGTTCTTCCAGTAAAGAGCCCAATTGGATTTTCTTTTAACTCGATTCCATCAGGTAGTTCAAGCTTTATCTTGGAAGCAGCTACTTGATAAATATCATAATCAAATACAAGTTGCTTATTTCCTTCTTTATAAGACCCATTAGAATAGAACTCTTTTAAATTGAACTTAAACTTTTCGCTCTGAAAATCATGAGCATAATGGTAGAACCTTATTTCATTATTTACAACGTAATAGGCCTCTGTCTCCCCTAAAGAAACTTCTCCTGCTTGATTTATTGTCGTAGTTATAGGAGCTCCTACACTAACTTCATTTCCATTTTCATCATATTTTAATTTCTGAATAACTATCTTTGGAGAATTTTCGTGGAATATATCCATATTCTTATGGCCACTTTGGTCAATGAAATTTTTAAGATTTACCTTTACAATTAATTCATGCTTAATCTTCAAAATATCGGGATCAATATTTTGATTTACATGATTCATTCTTAAATTGGCTGCTCTTAAATTCTCAATTTCCAGTCCACCATTTTTATTGGCAGATTTAACCAAAGATTGAAAAGAATTTTTCCCATGTTCCTTATATAGGTTTTTCATGGCTTCAAAATCGAAAAGACTTTCAAACTCCTTATCATCTTTATTTAGAAGATTATAGACATCTTGAATGTCTTTTTCATTCCACTGAGGTTCAACTACAAGTCTCTGTTGATTCGTTTTAGTTCCATAAGCAAAAATATTTATTGGAAGAAGTGTTAATACAAACAGTAAAGACAAAACAAATGAAAGTATTCTATTTTTCATCTTTTACCTCCTTTAAATTTAGGATAAAGCCCAAATACTTGGGCTTATCCTCATTGCTTATGATTGTGATCCTTCTGCTGCTGCTTGTGGTTGGTTTGTAGGAGGAGTAACATTTTCCCCTGTCACTGGTCTTACTGTCATAATCGCTGGTGTGTTGAATTTACTGATATCATTATTTGATACATCTTTTATAACGATAGCATAAATACGTTCATTGGCAACCAATCCATTTTCATCTGAAATACTTAAACTTCCCATTCCTGATGAAATTGTAACTTCTCCTAAACTTATTTCATTTCCACCATTGACTTTATATAACTTAACAGTTGCACCTTCTTCAGCAAATACAAGTATTTCTTTTTCGCCAGCATATCCTTGTTCAATAGTTACTTTTTTGATTTTGCTCTTATCGAAGCTATTGTTTTTATCTACATCACCAGTTGATGTCTTCTTCTCAGAAATATTTGCAAGATTATCCTTGGCAGTTAAAGTGTATTCATCATCAGTAGTTATAGGCATATCTATTGAAAATGCTCCATCTGTACCAATTTCAACAAATGTATCAGTTTGATTTGGACCTTTTCCTTTAATCTTAACCCAATAAACTCCTGCCGGTGTATCTGTTACCTTTCCAGTTATTGTTGCTATATGAGGTGTCTTCTTTACAATCTTCAAGTCAGCAAATGTAGGTCCTGCCAAATCAAGAGTTATAGAATCTGATGTCTTTTCATTCATTCCCGGTTTTGTTACCTTAACCTTTACAATGTCTTTATCCACTACAGTGTTTGGAATTTCTACATAGTTATCGCCTTTTTGTGGATTTGTGACAGTAGCTACTTCTGTACCATCTTCTTTTACAATTTTATAAGTTGCTCCTGTTGTTGGATCATTTGAAAAGTTAACTTTTAGTACCTTTTGAGCAGTATTATCATCATCTTTTTTATCAGCAGGAAGAGCTGGACTTACTGTTTGAGTAATGCTTGGTACCACTAAGGCTGTTTCAGACTCGTAGTAAGCTTTGACAGTGATTACGCTCTTACTTGTACCTTGAATTTCAGTTGCTCCATCAAGTTTTTTTGTCTCTTCACCTTTTCTCCACTCTTTAAATTTTTGATCTATTGGTGGAGTGATACCATCATCAGTAGTATTATCTGTGGCTACGAAGTTAGTAGCAGAAAATCTTGCTAGATCTGCATAAGTTTTTTTAGAAGATTCTGAACCTGCAACTCCTGCTACGCCTACTCTTACCTTGTATGAATTTTTAACATTTCCTTTTAAGATACCTCCGTTGCCATCAAAAACAACTCTTAGATATCCTTCTTCATCTTTATTGTCATCTTCTTTGATATCTTTATCAAATTTAGCGATATAAGTTAATTTAGTTTCTCCTGCTTGTACAAGCTTTTCCAATTTCTTATTTTCATCAGTCGGAAGAGTCGGATTCCAATTTACGAATCCATAACCAGTTTCTGGTTCAAATTCACTTGGAATAACAAGTTTTGCTTCTCCTTTTGTTGTATCAGGAGTATATTCTTTGGCTTCTTTCCAAGTCATATTCTTTAAGATGGCATAGAACTTATTTCCACCCTTAATCTTACCATTTGCTCCTGCTTTAAAAGCTACAACTATATAGTCTGGATCTGGTATATTTGTGTCTGGAATTGTAGGTCCTTTAGGATCTTCAGGTTCAGTTCCTGGTGTCGGTGGTGTAGGTGGCTTTGGTGTAATGTCTATAATGCTCTTTTTCTTATCATATTGAGCTGTTACAGTCAATTCTTTCTTATCTTCACTTGTTGCATTTGTACTATTAATAACAAGTGTGTCTGCCTTGTCCCAAGCGTTTGGATCTTTCTTTTGGCTATATCCTACATTTGGTGTAATTTTTGGTTTTGTGTAATCGCCAACTTTTTTATTTGCCTTTTCTAAGACATCGATAATTAGGTCGGCTTTATTGTCAGTAGCAATTGTACCATTTTCACCAGCAGAGAATTTTAGACGAATATATCCATCTGGAATTGGTTCAGTTGTTTCTTTGCCTCTCTTGATTTCATTTTGTTCGAATTTTGCGATGAAAGTCTTATCTGTAAGTTCACTAATTTTTTTAGTTCCTTCAGGTAATGAAATTTCAGTGCTACCATCTTTTGTCCACTTTGTGAAGGTGTAGTTGTCAGCTCCTGTTAATTTTAAAGTTGTGCTGTCAATAGATGGTACGTCCATCTTAGGATCTGCTGATTTTGCATCAGCCCAAGTTGATGTTTTTAAAACAGCATAAACTTTACGAGTAATATTTTTGCCTGCATTTAAGAATCCGTGTTCATCAGATTTGAAAGTGATTAGTTCATAATCATCATCAGGTATTTCTCTCTTATTATTATCACCTTCAGGTTGACTTGGATCAAAATCAGGGTTTGGTTTCTTTGGCAATTCTGGTGTAACATTTGGATCATCTGGTGTTTTGTCTACAACCTTATCCTTTCCTGTAAATTCAGCTTGATAAGTTGCAGTTTCCACTGTTGTAGTATCTTCAGGTAAGCCAGCTTTTTTATCTAATGCACCATTTACTTCTTTATACCAAGCAACAAACTTATTATCAGTATTAGGTACTGGTACAGGTACTGTAAGTTTAGGTTCAGCTTCTTTTGCTTCGCCCCAAGTTAAGCCTTTTTGTACAAAGAATCTTGTCTTCATACCAGTTTTTAATGTACCATTTGCTCCAGCTTTGAAGTTTACTTCATAATGTGTTGAAGGACATGGTGTAGGTGTTTCACCTTGACCTGGTTCATCTGGAATTATAACTTTGTCTTGCTTAATAAATTTAACAAGTCCACCCTTAACGCAGTCATAAGATGTTTCAACCTTAAATGCTATATCTTTATCTTGTTTATCTTTTAAAGTTACATAGCCATCCTCGTTCCAACTGAAATTTTCTGCTCTTCTTAGATGATATCTATTTTTACTAATAATAGACAAATCATTTAAAGCTATTAATTTTTGATCTCCAAAGTCTTTTCTTAGGACTGTTTGTTTCTTAGAAAAATCAATAAAGTAATTGGCTCCACCTTGAATTCTGCCAAAATAAGCTATTAACTTTTGGCCATCTTTAAGTTCTGACTTAATATCTTTTCCATTCTTATCAACAACTTCATTTTTCATAGTAGAATTTGCAATTTGAATTAAGTGTAACTCTATATGAATATAATCTTTATTATAAGCAGGGTCTGCATTGCCCTTTCGAACTCTTAATTGAATATTATATTCTACCGCATCATCCGCAACAATTTCGTAGTCAAATGCCTTGCCGTAGTCATCATAGATTCTGACATTTTCTGCCTTTTCTCCAACTATTCTTCTTCCTTCTGTAACATCCTCAGATCCTGCAGCATATTTAAAGGTTACAATTCCTTTTGCATTCCCTGTTTTAGCATCTGTTGCAGTAAGACCATCTTGAAGAATCTCATCGGATTCAAAAACATTTTTAATGTTTCCCCTAGAGTCTATTTGATTAATCTTGATTTTAAATCCATCCTTTAATCCAATATCATTAAGATTAATTCCTCCTGCCTCAGTTCCTGCTTTACTATTTTTAGTCAATATTTGTAATCTTAGAGGAAACAAAAACTCTGTTTTTGGGTTAAATCCCAATTGAGGATCTGGTTCTACACTTCTAAATGAAACGCCATTTGAGAAAAGTCTAGCATATCTCTTAACTCGTATTGGATTTTTTGCACGATAACTTTGTTCTCTTCTTGTTTGAGTACTTTCGTATTCTGAAAGCCCAAAATCTTTAGCATTAAAGGTCAACTTTTGACCTACAACATTTCCTTCTGACTTTGCTAATACTGGTTGGGCTATGATTGTGCTCATTAGCATGAATAGCAAAAGAAGGCTTGAAATAATCTTTCTTTTCATACTTTCTCCTTTTTTAATTTTACATAAAGTCATAAGAATTTATATAACTTATTTAACAGTTATTACTGTAGCTGTAGCCTGACTTTGATAACCATATTTACTTGCTTTAACATAAATTGTCTGTCCTTTTACAAGTGAACTTTCAAGCTTTACTACTGTCATAGAATCAAAAGTGGCAATTGCACTTCCAATTAACGTTTCAGTTTCACCATTCTTAGTAAATACTTTTACTTCAGCTCCCGGAACTGTGAAAACTAAAATCTCTGTTTCACCAGCAAAAGGTTGCTCAACGTGGGCACTTATCTGAGGTTGCTCTGCAAGATTTCTCATATCAGTCTCATCAGTCTTGTTTCCAAACTTATCCTCAGCTATAAGAACAATATTTTCTCCTCTTGCATGTTTACGGATTGTCGCAATAAATGTTCCATTATCACCTATATCAACTGTTCTAATAATTGTATTGTCTGAAGTTTTTAAAGTGATTTTTCCTGGCAAGTTTTCATCTTGTATTAAACCTGAAATTTTTTGTGCTTGTCCTGGCATATTTTCAGAAACAATATTTTTTATTTCAGGTGCCTTTTTGTCTAAAATCAGCTTATTACTTACGCTTTCTCCGTAAGCCGCATCAGTTCCTTCGTAGTAGGCTTTTACTTCAACGGAATCACCATGGTAAACTTTTCGTTCTACTCCTGATGTGTTGTAGGTACTTGGTAAGGTTACAGTAAATTTACCTTCTTTATCATAAGGAATTGGATCCATGTCCACTTTATTTCCTAAAATATAAAGAGCAAGTTTTGTTCCTTGTGGTTGGCCTGTGATTGTTCCTGTGATTGTTGTTTCACCACTATCTGTATTATGTCCTTGTTCTATTACAGGTTTTGGCAATTGTGCCTGACTTGTAGATTTTGCATTTGCTACAAGGACTGTGACTTCTTTTCCCTTTTCTCCAAGGACTTTAACTTTTGGAAGGTCTTTAAGAAGAGTATCCTTGCTTACTTCTTCATCCTTTAAAGTCGGTTTTGGATCTTGTTTGAAGTCATTGTTAAGCAAGTCTTCCTCTGTCATATAAGTTGCAATTCCTGATGCAGGTTTTGTGATCTCATATGCATTCATAGCCTTCCAAGTTACCGGTGCTGTAAAGCCTGCTTTTAGTTTTAGACTTGGCAACAAGGCATCTTTAACTTTTTCACCGTCTGCACTAAGGATTGGGAATTGATTTTCAAGTAATTTGAAATCATCTTTTGCCTTATAGATATAAAGACTGTTGTCTTTTATCTTTTCTATTCCGTCACCCGGCACAAAGGCTAGATATCCATGGTCTTTTGGTAGTGGCAAGAATCCTATGTCGCTTGGTTGCTTGTCCTTATTAGGGTCAATTGCAAGGTCCGGATAAACATAAAGGTCAAAGTTTTTGTTAAGACTTGTGTTTTCGTCAAGTTTAATCTTTACTTGACTTGTTATCATCTTCATTGCCTTTGGTTCTTGCAAGCTTGTATCTAATGTTTTTGGAATTTCAAAAGTAATTTTATCTTTTACTTTATCCCAAGTTTCTTTTATTTTTACTTTATTCGGATCACTTTCTACATTGTCATTTAGTCCGACTTGTGCCTTGAAGTCTTCTTGACTTGGTTTTTCTCCTTCCCAAACTGCAAGGGCTTTTACTTGCAAGTATGGAAGTAGGGTCAATAGGTCATTACCACCAAGGTTTTTGATAGCCTCATCTATTGCTTTTTTAGCTTTATCCAATGCTTCTTGTCTTTCCTTAGTTGGCGTTGTAACTTTTGGACTTCCATCGTCGTTAATCAACTCTTTGGCCTTGTCGATAGCTTTCTTTAAGTCATCTTTCTTTTTCTTATCCAAGGTGTTGTCTTGTCCAAGATTCTTATCAAGTTCCTTACCAAGATCATAGCTTTCCTTTAGTGGTCCAGTGTTTAGTTGAACCCACTTAGTCCACCAGTGACCCTCTGTCTTATAGCCAGGATGCATTACTTGAACTCGGATTTTTTCTCCTGCAACAAGTTGTCTATTGGTTTCAACTATATAGTTCCCAGTGGAGTCCAGAGTTGCTTTTCCTAACAATTCTTTTTGTGTTTCTCCGTCCAATAGTGCGATAGCAACACTACCACCCTTGTATTCTGGTTTTTCTTTTCTCAAAGTGACTTTTTCTTGAGTGTCGCCTGCCTTAAAGACTGTGCTGTTGTCATAATCTGCATGATAAGCTTCCACTTTAACTTTTTGGTTTTTAAGTTCTAAAGTTGATCCATCTTTAAAGGTTACTTTTATGTTGCCAACTTTATCTCCCGCCGTATCGGCGTTTCTATTAGATATGTCTTCTACCTTTTCTATTGGAATATCGCCATTAATTTCTTCTGGGAAGGTTTCATTAGCTTTTGGTTGGCGTTTTTCAACTGCACCCTTCCAAAGATCTTGAATCTCCTTAATTACATTATCCTTAACTGCCTGATCTGAAATATTCTTAATGTCATCATCTTCAGGATTTAATATACGACGTTGAAGGACATTTATATCTTTAACTTGTAGATAATTTTTCCATTTGTCCGCCATCTTTTGATCCTTATATGATGCATATAAGTTGACGTCGTGGCTATCTGCTATTAACTTTTCTGAAGTGTAGACGCCGTTTTTAACTTCTCCTAATATATTGGCATCCGATACCTTTTCATCTGTATGCCATGCCTTGAAGGTCATAAATGGACTATCTGCCTTTGGATAGTATCCGTCTGTTGCCTTCATGATTTGGTCTATAGTAGCAAAGTCAATAGGGGTTTCTTTTCTAATCCAAAAGTTTACTTGGTTGCCCTTTGTTTCATCTTTTCCATCTTTTTTTCTATAGATTTTACCGTCACCACGTTCTTTTGTGCTTGCCTTACTTGTTCCATGTAG
The DNA here is from genome assembly GCF_001553125.1 of Peptoniphilus sp. DNF00840. NCBI lineage: Bacteria > Bacillati > Bacillota > Tissierellia > Tissierellales > Peptoniphilaceae > Peptoniphilus > Peptoniphilus sp. DNF00840. The sequence continues at coordinate 30,737 of NZ_KQ960252.1, read as the reverse complement.
GGTAAGAGTTACGTAGTTGTCGCCAGGATTGTCAGCTACATCATCTTTTGGAATGATAACCTTAGTAGGTTCATAGTTGGCCTTTAAGGTTGTTGTTTCAACATATTCACCTGTTTTTCCTGAGAATATATTTTCTAAGCCTTTACCCGTCCAAGGATGCTCTTCATTTTGAATTTCGCCTTTATCTCCTTGGGCTGTTATAGCCCTTAGCTTTTGAAGCAATTCCCCGTCGTTCCATTTTGTTTCATTTCGCACATCAAGATAGGAGCACGCTTGTCCCTTAAAGTTTCCATTTTGGATTTTACCACTTACTGTTTGATTGCCAATAGTTGTACCATTAGCATCTAGGGTAATACGTTGATATCCATCGGGAACTTTACCAGCTTGATCTGCCGGCACTTCCATAATTTTCGGCATAAGCTCTAGTTCGATCTTTCCGCCGACGCCTTCCTCGTAGCTTGACTTAATGCTTTTAACGCGTTTGCCGTGTCTAAAGTTTCTCGTCCAAACCCTGTCACCGACAAGATTGGTTCCGTAATTATCTAAGACAGCTACTTGCGGTATTTCTTTTGTAAAGGCATAGCTATCGAATACATAGATGCCATTTTGGTCGCCGATGTCCCAAAGGTTGTAGTCGCCCGCTTCTTTTGGTAAATCGAAGGCATCGATGTCATCGTTAGTAGCCTTATCACTTGTCAAGAATTTTACCTTTAACTCTTCCGGCACCATGTCACTAATATCACCCTGATCGGATGCACTAAATTCTGTTCCATAAGGGGTCTTATAGCTTACATTTAGCATTGGCTTGTTGTATTCCATAATCTTTGTTTCCATAGTGTAAACACCATGAAGTTCACCCTTATCCGAAACACTATGGTGGGCTTTTTCTTGTATCCAACCGGTGGACTCTTCGTAGGTTGCTGGAATATCTTTTCTCTCGCTAAAGTTGTTGTCTGTATGGAAACCGTAAAACTCTCCATTAAGAGGTGGAATATCAAAAGACCAAGTTAATGTCGGAATGTTCTTTGGTCTTGTTCCATCTTCATAACCTGTAGAAAAATGTGAGCCTTCGTTGGGATCGGCTTGGTAGGAAGAATCATCCTTAAAATAGGTAATCCATTGTTTATAGACACCAATTTGTCCGTAGCCCATATTTCTAAAGTAGGTGTTCCATGGGAATGCTTTGCCTTTTAAACCCTGAGCGCTGACTTTACTTTGTACGCCAATAGGAATGGCATCATTTTCATCTCCTGCATCTCTTGTTTGGTAGCTTTGGGAAGACTTGTTTTGAGTGTCCTCTTCTGCCCAAACAGATGCGGATGGAAGTAACATTAAACCTGCTAGGAGGATTGAACATATTCTATTTGAAATTTTCATATCATACCTCCTTAACGTACCTTAACCCTATATGGGTAAGTTGTTTTACCATTTAATGAGCCACTAACATCAATAATATCACCAGGTTTTAGACGATCATCCTTACCGCCTCCTGTAAACCTAAATCTACCTGTATTACCGACTTCACTTAGGGTGAATTGTGTACCACCTCTAATAACTTTTACAGTAACACTTGCGCCTTGGCTGTCATTTCTTCTATTAACATAGATATATTTTGAGTAACGTTTAGGTTCTACAACTCCGAGTGTAATGAAGTTTGGAACATTGATTTTCGTCTTTATGGTTTTGCTATTGCCAAAGTAATCGATATAGGTAACGGAAATATCTTGTCCTAAAGGTGCAATGCTTGTGCCTATAAATTCTCTTGTTCCATCATTGTTCACTTTTACGCTATTGAGTTGGAACTCTCTAGTCTTACCAGGATAGCTTATCTTAATTGTATGGCTCGGTTTTACATCTTCACTCATAATTGCCTTGATACTTGCCCTTAAAGAACCTGGGCTTGTAATGGCTTCTGCCCTATCTAATTTTGCCTTTGTATCAAGTTTTAAGGTTTCTTCAGAGTAAACTGCCTTTTTCTTCTTTTCTATACTTACAATATAAAAAGTATTGTCATCCAAAGCTTCTGATTCCGGTTTTGGAATCTTGAAATGGATGGTACTGTTGGAAGGCAAGGCTTCTCGTAGGTAATAAGTGTAGTAGTTTACACCATTGACCGTTACCTTGTAGTTGTGTCCGTTTTTGCTATCCGCCGCAATTTGTTTGTCTACTTCTGCACTGATAGCTTTGGCTTTGTCCTGTACAAAGGAATCGGCAATTCCTAGGGCATATGACGGATTTTCTTTTGCTCCGGGAACGGCACTGATGACTTTATCATACTCTGTCTTATTCACTAGGGCGTAAACTGTTCCTTGTTTTGCTTCATAAAGAGTTGGAGAAGGAAGTGTCGCTGCAATTACAGTATATTCTTTATTATCTTTAGTTTCATTGTGTTCTTGTCTTAAATGAACAAGCCTATTAGAATCACGCAAAGGTTCAAAGGTAACTGGTGTAAATCTGGATTCTTTTTGACCCTTCTTGTTAGATACCCTCATTTTATCAGTCTTTTGTTTACCATCACTGCTTTCGGTACAGAAGAATTTATTAACATCCGGATTTTTAAAAGCCAATCGAACAGCAGTATGGTTTTTATCTGTAAATTCCGCCTTGAACAAATCTGGAGATGCAGTTGTTCCATGGACTGTCCATGTTCCACTTGCCTTGTCTAAAGTCAATTCATATTCATAGGTTTCACTATCTTTAGGAGTATAATAAATGTGAATCTTATCTACATTTTGTGCCCCAGGAGATTTATTTTCACTGTAGCTAATGATAGCTTCAGTATCGCTATGGGTTATGGTATCTACGTTTGGATTTGGAACATCAACAGGAATATTTGCAACTTTAATTTCGTACCCATTGTAGTCATTAGTACCTTCTTGTTCTTTGCTTTGAATTGTTTTTCTAGTAGTTGCTGCTGTAAAGGCATCAACTTGTCCCTTAGTTTTTTCACTAGGTATGGTTACTGTTTGCAATTTTGCAACTTGTCTACCATCACTCCATGGATCTGCTGGAGCATCTGGATTGATTCCGGCTCCTGATGCGTGGTGGAAGATTTGTACTCCCAATGTCGCCCAGTCATTTGTAAAATTGATGTAATCATTCATATATTCATCAGGCACTTCTACAAGTGAATAGGATATACGTACACCAAATTCGTCATAGCCTCTAACTTTCCATTGTGGTTCATTATTTCCTTTATATTCTTTTAGGACTGTTTGCTTGTAAGCATTCCAAGATGTTTCATCTACACCATAGTCTCTTGGTCTTAGAGGGTGGTAGTTTGCATCTACGTGAACTGTTGGGTCATTAAAATTAGTTACATGAGTTCTGTATAGAAGACCCATATAAACTTTTGGTTTATCCCCATTGTAATCCTCGTACTTCTTCTTAGTCCAATCGTATTTTTTGAATTCTTTTTTCGCTGTTACAGTGATATATGGCTTGTAGTTGGCATATAGATCAATTACACCTTGGTTGTCCCTTGCAATCTGTTGCAAGTCCCCTTCAAGAACCAAGTTGAAGCCGTTAGGTAGATATGGTGGATTTACATACTTACCACCTTTTTTTGTCAAATTCTTACCGTCTTGTAGTTGCTTCAAGGTGTAAACCATATACTTGCCTTCTGCCTTGGCTGAGATTTGGTTGGCATTGTCTACTAAGTGATCTCCAAAGGATACCTTTAAGCCTTTTTGGATTGTCCAACCAACGAAGGATTCATTTTCTCTTTTAAAGTCAGGTCCAAGATTTCCCGGTGTACTTGAATTGTAATAAGGTTGATCAATTTTAACTGATGCCTTTCTATTTTGGAACATATCCTTGGTAACTGGGATTTCTTTTATTCTTTCATCTTTACCATCTTTTCCATTATGAAGGACTATCTTTAAGATAGGCTTATAAACAGCGTAAAGAGTCTTAGCTTCAAGTTCTTTCTTGTCGCTTTGATAAAATACATTCTTTTGTGGATCAAAGGCATCTTTTTTGCTTTCTTCACCATCTCTAGACCAAGCCCAGTGGGAGAAAACCATGTTTTCTAGCTCAGCCGTTTCCCCTACACCAGGGTAAACATTGTTGGGATAGCCAAGTTCCGGATCCATCCCTGTTTTTTTCGCCTTGTCGATTTTTTTATTCTTGTGGATATAGTAAAAGCTTTCAGGTTTTTCATCTTTTTTTACAAGTTTTCCACCTTGGAAACTGTTATAGTCAAAAGTTACTTTTGCATAATCCTTCTTAACGTCTTCGCCATTGTAGGCTAAGAATTCCTTAGGCTCCCCTTCCGAACCCTTGATCAAATCTCTTTTTAGCTTCAAATGGTCTGTAATATCCATCTTCACCGGTTGATTAAAGTTAAGGTCTGTTCCAGAAGCACCCCTCATGGTATAGCTTAAATTCATCTTGGCTACAACTTTTTTCGCCTGTTGATCAATTTCGTAGCTTACGGATCCATTTTGGATTGCATTTAGTACCTTATCTTGGGTTGCTTTACTTAAAGTTCCCACAGACCTCATTGCTGCTTCTGTTTTCTTTTTGGAATCTTCCTTTAATAGTTTTTCTATAGCTGCTTTTTCTGTATCTGTTAATTGCAACTTATTGTCTACATAAATATCCTTGGTCATGTCCATACGGGCAATGGCTCCCACACCCATGGACCCTGACACTCTAAAATGTCGTTGGTAAGAATACAGATTGTTACCGTAGTCGCGAGTACCGGCAATCAAAACAACCTTGGAAAGGTCTGTTCCCTTGCCGTGACTGGTAGTGAACTTCCAAGTGCTCGACGCATCGGCTTGGCTTGACCAGTCGTTGAGACAGTAGCGGAAGGTTCCGTACTTGCCGTCTCCAACGCCTTCTAAAACATTGTATCGACGCCAAAAATTCAAGGTGTCGAAAAGATCTGTTCCTTGGAAGGCACTTTCCAAGTACTTATAGTTCATATTAAAGTAGTTGGTATTGTTTCTATATTGATATTTACCGTCATCTTCAGAACGCCAGCGGTTTTTGTCCGGGTTGTTGAATCTCTGAACACCGTTGGTTCCTTCTTGGTCGATTCCTACATTAAGTACATCTTTAGATGCAACATTCCAGTCTCCGCCTTTCCCGTAGTCATAGCGCCATTTTGTTCGATTTATTTTCACATCTTTGGCGCTATCATCTGCCATATGTGGCAAAAAAACGACGTGCTTTATCCCGCCGCCGTTACCGCTGGTTAAGGCACTATGCCATATACCACCTTTTGGCATAAAATCAACTTCCCAGTCGATCTTCCCCGTGTCGGGATGTTCTGTTCTTTTGATATTGACATAATCATCATAAGAGTATTGGAAGTTATCATCTCTAGTGACTGTTTCCATGGCATCATCTCGGATGTCTATCGTATTTTGTCTTTTTTTATTTTGCCCAAAACCTTGGTGCCATCCGTTCCCAAAGGAAACGTTTGGTACAATTGATATGGCAATTATTAAGACAAATATGCCGATCAAATTCCCTAAATGCTTAGGGCTTTTTTTCATAATCAATTCCTCCTTTTGCTCACTTATCTTCTTGCAGTTATTTTCTATAGTTCAGAATATTATTTTATACTCAATCCCCCCTAAAAAGAATCTACCTGAACTTTTCTAAGTTATTATACTCTTTCCGTGTATGTTCTTCTATGACCCTTTTTAGGATTTTATGGAATTCACAACCCAACTTTTCAAGTTTTTTTTGCTTGTTATGATAAAAGCTTGTATTTATGCCTTTTCTTCTACCCCCCCCTAGGTTTTTTTCTACTTTTGTATTTAATCTTTCAATTATCTTTAACTTATTCCTGCTTTAATAAGGCTTTTTATTTACTTTTCTTTTTCACTCCTTTATACTAAATATAGATATCCATATATTTTATTCTGAAAGGAAATCTTAGTATGTATTACGAGACTCTCTTAAAATTATTAATTAAAGTAACTCATTTAAAATCAAAGGATCTTTCTCAAGAGTTGCATTACGACTCTTCTTACTTTAGTAAGTGGCTAAATGGACACTACTTGCCCAGCTTAACTCAGGTCGAAACCACAAACTCTTATTTGTCTAACCGCTTTGCAAATGTTATTTACCGTAACAATCTTCAAGAAGATGTGCGTGATTTTTTACCAGGTAATCTTGATTTGGCTTCAAAGGTAATTTTGAAAAAAAGCATCTATAATGCTTTAAATTCTTCCTATTTTAAAAGTTTTTATAAACGTGATGAAAATTTAACATTAGTTGATGACAATCCTTTTCAAACTATTATCGGTTTAGATGCAATTAAACAATTTTTGTTTTTTCTCTATTCAAAACCCTTAGGTCCTGAAAAAGTACACTTATTTTATCATATTAATCATTCTTTCCTTAAGAGCATCTTTGACAGTTATCAGAACCTGATTCTATTTTCAAACGAAACACCTGTGGTTGTTCATTTTATCTTAGAAAATCCCGGTTCTTTTTTTCAGTTTGATGATTTTTATGATATTTATTATATTTTTACAGAAATGATTTATTACGATCTTTTTATTTATAATCGTACAGTTTCCGCTGGTCAACCAGAGTTTATTTATGTGCGTAATCATTTTGTCCTTTTTTTCAATATGGATGAAAATGGCTTGCCAATTATTTGTAATTATGTCACTGATCCCGATGTTCTCGAACAAACGGAAGCTTATATAAAGTCTTTAAATCTTCATCAGCATACGCTGATGAAAACTATTCAAGACCCTTATTTTGAGGTGGATTTTTTCCAAGGAAATAATTACCGTGATCATAATCTTCATATTTTTGATTCTTTTTTCGATGGTTCTTTCTTAAATGAAAGCTTGATTAACAAAATTTTAAAGCGAAATCACATTAAGAACTTTGATAGCGAAGTATTAAAAAATACACTAAAACTAAAAAATGCTACTTATCGCAACGGAAATATTACTATTACTATTAACTCAGTCCCTTTTTTCCGTTCCCTTAGAGACCATAAATTATCATTAGCATCTCACATCTTGGAAATGGATAATGACGATATGAAAAAATGTATTGATATTATGTCCAAAGGATTGGAGTCCATGAGGACCTCTCATTTTTATATGATCGACCCTTATGCAAATGAACCTTTAGATTGGGATTTCCCCCTATCTTTTTACATGACTGACCACAACTTCGTAGCCAAAAAATTGTATTCCTCTTCAAAATGGCGATTTAAATACATTATTTCTAACAACCCTGAGTTTGTTAAATCCTTGAGGGAATCTTTCAATTTAATACGCAATGCAGCCTATGCCAAGGAAGTAACTCCTTTAAGGATTAAAGAGCGACTTCTGTCTACTTACCACACCACAATAACTTTGGAAGATGAGTAGGCTTATGTTAAAAGATAATTTGTGAAAAATTGTCGACTATCGTAACTTGTACTATAGTAGAAATTAAATTTTATATTTTAATATAAAGAGCTTGACAGTATAACAAGGAACTCATCCCTGTGGTGGCGATAAGCCAAATATTAAATAAATATAAGAGATATTTAAGAACTATTTCAAATATTTTAGAGACTCGTTAAATCAATCGAGTCTCTTTTTTATGTAAAGAAGAAAAATAGTATCCACTTTTAACAAACTCGTCAAAAGAAGGAAGTTATTATCCTTATAAAGGCTATCAAAAACTAAATCATTAAAACCAATAATTTCATCTTATTATTTTGCCCTTATATGTAACTCCTAGCTTTAGGTTTTTAGTTCTTTTAAGTCTAGGCCTAAATACGTATAAGTGTTTTTTGCAAAAAATATCTGCTGGAGATTTCCCCAACAGATATTTTAGAGTTATGATTTTGAGCAAACAAAAAAGATAGGCCGAAACCTATCTTTTCTTTAAGTAAATTAGTCTTCTGGATTTGGAGCGCCTACTGGGCAAACAGCTGCACAGCTACCGCAATCGATACATTGAGAGTCATCAATTGTATAGATATCTCCGTCGCTAATACATCCAACTGGACATTCTGCTTGACATGCACCACATGCGATGCAAGAATCGTTAATTACATATGCCATATTAAATTACCTCCATAAAAAATTATACCAAAATTTATGAATTCCCTTATTCATAATCTTATGTCACTATATTAACATAATACTTTTAATTTTTCAATCATTATTATCCTTTTTTTATGATAAAATATCGCTAATTTTGTAAAAAATTATAGGACTTAAGCATTTACAAGGCTTAAGTCCTATTTTAAAATTTTTGAATTATCAATTAAGCTTTTTTTATCAATTCTTGTATTCATTAAAACTAATAAACCATAGCATTTTACTGTGATTTATTATTCTTTAAAAACTCTAAGGGCATTAAGGATACAAATCAAGGCAACTCCAACATCAGCAAAAACTGCTAAAGGCATGGACACATAACCCACAGCCCCAAGTCCTAATACTAAGACCTTTAAGAATAGGGCTATAAAAATATTTTGGTAGGCGATCTTCTTTACTCTCTTAGCAATATCAATTGCTCTTACAATAGAAGAAATATCATTTTTTAGGAGAACAATGTCTGAAGTTTCTATTGCAATATCTGATCCTGAACCCATACTGATGCCAAGATAGGCTGATGCAAGTGAAGGAGCATCATTTGTTCCATCGCCAACGAAGGCAACTTTTTTATCCTTTTCAATTTTCTTGATTTCATTTACCTTGTCTTCTGGAAGAAGAGACCCCTTGTAGCAATCAATTCCGACTTCTCTTGCGATTTCTTCAACAACCCTGTCCTTGTCGCCTGAGAACATATAGGTCTTAACTCCTCTTTGATGAAGTTTATTGACGCTGTCCTTAACTCCATCTTTTATTTGATCTTTAAGTTTTATAACTCCAAGGACTTTTTCCTTGTCGGCAACAAATACATCAACGAAGTTTGATTCCTTGTTCCCTTCAAGGTCTATACCAAAGTCTTCCATTAATTTTTTATTTCCAACAAGGTAGGACTTGCCTTCAAGCTCAAATTCTATTCCCTTACCGCCAAGATTGTTCAAGTGGTCAGGAGTTTTTTTACTCTTAAAGGCTTTTACGATTGCCTTGGCTATTGGGTGAGTTGAATAAGTTTCTCCCACAGAAGCAATTTCTAATATTTCATCTCTTGATGCAGAGATTTCTTCTACTTCTGCAATAATAAATTCGCCCTTAGTTACTGTTCCAGTCTTGTCAAAGGCAACTCCACGGATGTCAGTTAAGGCTTCAATAGAATTTCCTCCCTTAACAAAGATTGACCTTCTTGAAAGAGATCCTATCCCTGCAAAAATTGTCAATGGAACTGAAATAGCAAGGGCACAAGGACAAGAAATAACTAGAAATATTGCTGCCCTGTAAAGTGCTTCCTTAAATGTATGATCTGTTGCAAAGTTAAGAACTAAAAATAAAATTACTGCAAGACCTATTACTATTGGGGTGTAAATTTTTGCAAAACGTGTTATAAATTTTTCAACCTCTGCCTTGTTGACGCTGGCGTTCTTTACCATGTCAATAATTTTTGCAATAGTTCCTTCATTGTAAGTTTTTGTAACTTCAACTTCAAGAGAAGAGTCTAGGTTTACAAAACCAGATATGATTTCGTCCCCTTCTTCAAGAGAAACTGGAGCAAACTCTCCGGAGATATTTGAAGTGTCAAGATTAGATGATCCCTTTAAAATTTTTCCATCTAGGGGAACTTTTTCTCCTGGCCTAATTAGAATAACTTGTCCAATAGCAACTTCACTTGGATCAACTTTTTTAATCTCTCCATCAATCATTAAGTTGGCAAAGTCTGGCTTTAACTTTAAAGCTTCTCTTATGGATTTCTTTGAAGAGTCCACAGCCTTGTCTTGGATAATTTCTCCCACGCTGTAGAAAAGCATAACTGCTACAGCTTCTGCATACTCGCCAGAAATTATGGCAGCAAGAGATGCCACTGTCATAAGAAATTTTTCATCCATAAATTTGCCAGTGACAATTTTTGTTATTGAAGGCTTTATTACATCGTAACCAATAATAAGATATAGAACTAAATAAGAAATAGTTGTAAATTTTTCATTTAATTTTGCAAAATGTAAAATCACAAGTCCTACTAAGACGATAATAGACTTGTATATGGAGAAACTTTCTTCTTCCTCATCTTCTTCTATCTCTTCACCAAGGTCTTCTGTTACGAAGACACCATCTTCTATGGAGTCAACAATCTCTTGGATTTTGTTTCTTAGTTCACTTGTCTCTTCTTCTGATTCAAAGACAAGCTCGTCATTTAGAAAATCGTAGTGAAGATTTTTGAGTTCATCTCTTGACTTAAGTTCCTCTTCTATCTTGCCTGCACAGTTGGCACAAGTAAGTCCTCTTAAGTGAAAAATATATTTATTCATAAATTTCTCCTTTTTATTTTTAATACTTCGATACTTGTTCATATATTCATTATATTTCATCCCTTATGAATGTCAATAGATTTTTTGTCTTTATTTTTTTAAGCTTTTATGAGATAATACTTAAGCAAGAGATGACCCTAAATTGTTTTAAAAATTTTTAAATAGATTTTTAATAAAATTTAAAAACTTTTAAAAAACAGTTGACAAAAGAAACTCATTACTTTAGAATGAGTAGAGTAAGTTGCTAAAGAGTGACCTTCGATTTGGAGAAATACTCAAGTGGCTGAAGAGGCTCCCCTGCTAAGGGAGTAGGTCCCGAATAGGGTCGCGAGGGTTCAAATCCCTCTTTCTCCGCCAATGGTGAGGGCCTTTAGCTCAGTTGGTTAGAGCGCCCGGCTCATAACCGGTAGGTCCCGGGTTCAAGTCCCTGAAGGCCCACCATTAACTTGCCCAGATAGCTCAGTCGGTAGAGCAGAGGACTGAAAATCCTCGTGTCGCTGGTTCGATTCCGGCTCTGGGCACCAGAATAAGTACCAAGTCTTTGGTACTTATTTTTTTGCTTATTTTTGGCCTCTTGAAATTTTATTTTTCAAGAGGCTTTCTTATTTGAAAAGTTTAGTTCTTATTCAACTAATATTTACTTGTAATTAATTGCATTATAAAAGCACACTACTTTATGCTTGTCACATAATAGTTGTGTGCTTTTTAATTTCTAATTTTTAAATTTTTCTTATTTATCAAATTATTTTTACTTGACAGGACTCTAATACATCTAGGGCTGATGCCTTCTTTTCATCTGTAAGTCCTTCTGTAAGATCTTTATAAAGATAAATATTTTTCTCTGGCAAGAAGCCCTTAACTAATAAAATATTAGAAACCACACAGATGTCTGCAACTAATCCAAGAAAATATATGTCCCCTATTCCCTCTTCTTCATCTAACTTTTTTAAATATTCTCCAAGTTCAACTGAAGCAAAGGTATTTTTTTCAAACTTCTTTGCTCCTTCAAAGGACTTTGTCATCTTTAAGTCTACTGGAATATCGTGACCCCAAGTTCCCTTGATGCAGTGCTCTATTGGAAGATTCTTCCCTTCATTTGTTGAAAGATAATCGTCATAGTGAGTGTCTAGGGTGTAAACCACCTTACCCTTAAAGTCCTCAACTTTTTTGGCAACTTCCTTTAAGAGCCTTTCACCATCCTTGGTCTTAAGAGCTCCTGTAATAAAATCATTTTGCATATCAATAACTACTAAAATGTCCATTAGCTCCCTCCTTTTTCTCTATCTTACTCCATATTTTACATAAATTAAAGTTACCTGTATAATATTTTGGGGTGACTTATGAAATACACTAGCGTAATCAAAGCAGAATTTTTATATAGAAAGAACAGATTTATATCCTATTGCAAGAAGGGCTCTAAGACCTTGGAGGTCTACGTGCCAAACACTGGTCGCTGCAAGGAGTTCCTTATTGAAGGGGTAACAGTCTACTTGACCTACAATGATAACCCCAATAGGAGAACTTCCTACACCTTAATCGGAGTAGTGAAGGGCGACAGACTTATTAATATTGACTCACAAGCTCCCAACCAAGTTGTAGAAGAAGCCTTGTTAAAAAATAAAATTGACTTGGGCTTTAAGTATGAGAAAATTAAAAGAGAATACACTCATGGTGATTCACGATTTGACTTTTATCTTGAAGGCGAGGGACAAAAAGCTCTTATGGAAGTAAAAGGCGTTACCCTTGAGAAGGATGGCATCGTAGCCTTCCCTGATGCACCAACTAAGAGAGGACTTAAGCATGTCAAGGGACTAGATAAGTCTAACAAGGACTTTATGACCTTTGTCTTATTTGTAATTCAAATGGAAGATGTTAAATTTTTTACACCAAATTATTTGACTGACCCAGATTTTTCAAGAGGACTTAGGGAAGCAAGTGAAAATGGTGTAAGGGTCCTCGCCTATGATTCGATAGTTACAAGAAATTCAATAGAACTTAACAAGGAAGTTCCCCTTATTTTGGAGGAAAGATGGAATTAAGACTAGCAAGAGAAGATGATAGAGAAACAATTTTACAAATTTATGATGATGGATCAAAAAAGTTAAAAGCTTTGGGACTTGACCAGTGGCAGGGTAAAGATAAACCAAATCTTGATAATTTTGAAGAACTTATAAATAATAAAAATATTTTTGTTTTGGAAGATGTAGGTAAAGTTGTATCAACTGTAATAATTTACGACTACGACATTGATTATGAAAATAATTTAGATGGGACCTGGCAAAGTCCCAAGTCCTATGTTGCCCTTCACAGGATTGGGACACTTGAGAGCCAAGGAAAGAAGGGTTACGGGAGAAAGATTATTGAACTTGCCGAATCTTATGCAAGAGAAAATAATTTTAAGTCTGTGAGGATTGACACCCACAGGGGTAATAAGACAATGCAGGGACTTTTAAAGTCTTTAAATTATGAATACGTTGGGCTTGTTTATCTATCTGGTAAGAATGAAAGACTTGCCTTTGAAAAAGTATTGTGAGGTTAAAAATGTTTAAAGATAAGGATGACAAAAGATTTATAAAAATTTTTAAAGAAAGAGCTTTTACTGAGTCCATGGAAATTCTCTTGGACACAGAGACTGGAGTAAATTATCTCTACGTCGGTGCAGGTTACGGGATGGGAATCACTCCCCTCTTGGGTCCTGATGGAAAAGTTGTTGTTTCTAGTCAAAGAGAAATTGAAAATTATAAGGAAAGAATGTAAAAGAAAAACCACAGTCAGAAAAGATTTAATCTTTAAAGACTGTGGTTTTATTTTTATATTAATTTTGGTAAAAATACTGTTGCTAGACCTAGGAAGATAAAAAATCCACAGGTATCTGTAAAAGTTGTCAAAAATATTGATGATGCAGTGGCTGGATCAATTTTTATTTTGTCAAGCATAAGTGGAATTAAAAATCCCATAGAGCAAGCAATTATCATATTAAAAATCATTGCCAAGAATAAAATTAACCCAAGATAAAAATTGTGATGCCATAATATAAAGACTCCACCAGTTATAATCCCAATTATTGCCCCTTCAGCAATTCCCAAGATGATTTCCTTAAAAATTAATTTGTAGTCTTCCTTTAGGGATAATTCTCCCCTTGCAAGAGATGTTATAATAATTGATAAGGTTTGACAGCCTGCATTACCTCCCATGCCTGTTACAATTGACATTGCAGCTGATAAGACTACAACCTGAGATATAGTGCCTTCAAATACCTTTACTACTGATGACGCTAAAAAGGCAGTCAACAAGTTAACAATAAGCCAAGGTGTTCTTGACTTAAAGGATTCAAAAATACTTGAGTCATATTCTTCATCCGCATTAACACCATGCATCTGCAACATATCTTCGTTGTGCTCTTGGTCAATGACTGCGATGATGTCATCTGATGTGATTACACCAAGGACTGCCATCTTGTTATTTACAACAGGAAGGATGTCTAACTCGTACTTGGAGAAGAGGTTAGCGGCAACTTCTTGGTCATCTGTCCCATATACATAGAAGTCGTCATCTACCATGAGGTCCTTTAAGAGAGTGTCTGCTTGACAAACTAGGAGGTCCCTCATAGTCACTATACCGCTAAGTCTATGCTTGTCATCGGTAACGAAAATCTTGTCAATAATCTCTGTCTTTGGAGAAATTGAAATTATTTTCTTTACTGCCTGGTCTGCCGTCAAGTGCTCCTTTAGGGCTATAAAGTTTGTTGTCATAATTGAGCCTGCAGATTCTTCGTCAAAGGAGAGAATCATCTTTAAGATGTTTCGCTTATCACTTTTTATAAGTGACAAGATTTCCTTTCTCCTAACTGTGGAAAGAAATCCAATAAGGTCTGCCACAATGGAGTTTTCTATAAAGGCAAAAGTTTCGATTAAGTCTTCATTCGTAAAAAAACTCATTATTATTCTTGCTAATTCTTCTTCTGCCGACTCTAAGAGTAGACCCAGATTTTCCTTGTTTAATAGTTTTACAAAAATTTCTATTTCTTCGTCTTCATGGTCTTCAAGCTCTAGCGAGATATCAACAGGATGGTATTCTTCAAAGAGCTCGTTAGCTTTTTTTTCATCTCTTTCTAATATTATATCTTTTATTTCATCTTTTATTATATCTTTTATTTCATCTATTATGTTCACTGTTTCCTCCTGCTAAAGTCTCTAAGTCTGTAATAAAGGAAGAAATTTCATTTTTCTTTCCATTTGTGTAGTGGGAATACATGAGGTAGAGTTCTCTTTTTGCCCTAGTCATAGCTACATAAAAGAGTCTCCTCTCTTCTTCATAAAGGTCTGGGTCTTCTCTTAGACCCTCAATGCTTGCTGTTGAAGGCAAAGTCCCCTCATACAAGTCTACAATAAAAACTCGAGTGAATTCAAGTCCCTTGGCTGAGTGGATAGTGGAGAAGGTAAGCTTGGCATCAGTGTCTTTGGCCTTTAAGAGGTCGTACTCCAATTCTTTGAGCCTACCAATGAAGAGGTCCAAGGACTTAGTTGACTTGGCAATCATCTTTAGGTAGTAGAGGTATTCGTTTAAGGTCGCTTCTGTTTCCATAAACCTCTTGGCATTTTCTCTTAGGTAGTCGCCATAGCCCATTTCCTTGTCAATATAATTTATTGCCTCATAGACGTCTACCCTTGCAATCTTCTTAAAGCCTACTAAGAGTCCATTGATATTCTTGTGGTAATAAGATGGAAGTCCTGGATAATCCTTTAGGATGTTGAAGATATTTTTTCCACTGTGCCTCTTTAGGTATTCAATGTGTCTTTTTGAAATATATCCCTTTAATTTAAAATAAAATTTTTCATAGAGGTCTATGTCTGAAAGGTCCTCAGCAAAGTTTAAAATGTCCAAGATGTCACGAGTTATAAAGTGGGAGAAAAATTTGGTCTTCTTGTCCTTTATATTAAATTCATAATTTTTTCTCTCAAAGTATTCCACAAGGCCAATACTTGATAAGTTGTTTCGGTAGAGGATAGCTATGTCACCCTCTTCTTTTTTCAACTCTTCTTCTATTAAGGCGTACTGGTCTTTGGGTTCCTTGACCTTAATAATATTTACAGGCTTGTCAAAGGGGTTGTCTGTTACAAGAGTTTTTTCAAACCTCTTCTCATTTTGCCCAATAAAAATATTTGCAATATTTACAATGTTCTTTGTGGAACGAAAATTGTCTTCCATATAAAAGGTCTTTATGTCCTTGTAGTCATCCTTTAATTTAAAAAGTTCTTCGGTGTTGGCACCCCTAAAGCCATAGATGGACTGGTCGTCATCGGCAACGACAAATAAATTATTGTTTGGCTTGGCGATGAGTTTCAAAACCATAAACTGACTCCTTGAAGTGTCTTGACCTTCATCAAGTTGGATGAACTTAAACCTGTCCCTGTACTTCTTCATTATTGCAGGGTCATTCTTTAAGACATCGTAGGAGAGGTTTATCATATCATCAAAATCTATAAGGCCCCTGTCAGTCTTAAACTTCTCATAGGTTTCAAAAAACTTGACAAAATTATCTGTGTCACACCTCTTGGACTTGGCAAAAGACTGTGGCGACAACATCATATTCTTGCAATATCCAACTTCTGAAATAGCAGTTTCAATTCGCTCTTCTGTGGGATAAGAATTATTCACCGACCTGTAAATATCTCTAAGGATCTCGTACTTCTTTTTCATATTGGAGTCAATTAAGCTAAGAGACTTGCCAGACTTCTTGGAATAGTCCCTTACAATTGAATAGCAAAAGGCATGGATGGTGGAGAAGTGAACAGTCCTGTCGCCATCCATTTCTACAAAACGATTCTTTATGTCCACAGCCTGAGCCTTGGAAAAAGTAATTGTGAGGATACTCTTGGGATCCACTCCCCTCTCTATTAATTTTTTGGTCCTGTGTAAGATCATAGTAGTCTTACCTGCACCAGGAACTGCCAACACAAGGGCAGGACCCTCAAAGTGGTCTACAGCTTTTAATTGACTTGGTGTTAAATTCACTTTATCCCTCCTCCTATAGTTTAAACTATAGGGTGATTATTTTAAATCTATTTTTGAGCCTTAGCTTGTGATATAATCTAAGTATATAAGAGTTTTAGGGGGGATTACTATGTTAATGACAAACTTTTTACAAAAGAGAAAATCAGTTAGAAATTTTAAAAAGGACACAGTGCCAAGGGATTCTTTGGAAAATATAAAATTACTTATGGATGACCTAGACCGAGAAGAAGAAGAAATTAATTTTTCACTTTACGAAAATGGAAAAATCGTAGCAGAAGGTCTTAGGGGCAAGGCAGGATACGCAGGAGTTATGATTGAAGCTCCTCACTACATTGCACTAGATATTAAAAATGACAAACCACTTAACATATTAAAGGGTGGTTACTGCCTTGAAAAGTTAAACACAAAAATCGTTGACCTTGATCTAGATACTTGTTGGATAACAGTAGACGATGTTGACCACGATACTAAGAAGGCAATCTTTGGTGAAAAGGGAACAGGCATCGACTATCTTATAGCAATTGGCTACGGTCAAAAGAAAAAATTTTTTGATCCAAAAGTTACAAGCTCAAGACTTACTGTGGAAGAAATTGTCTTTGCTGATACTCTAGGAAATCCAATTTCCATTGAAACTCTAGAAAACTACGGAGTCTTTGATGTCTTCTCATCTGTTAGATTTGCACCAAGCCACAAGAACTTCCAACCTTGGAGATTCGTACTAAAGGGTTCAGTTGTTGAAGCTTACATGGTAAAATCTGATGAAGACTCAAGATCATTAATAGACATGGGCGTTATCCTTTTCTATATGGAAGAAATGCTTAAGACAATTGGCATCGAAAAGAAATGGACAATAGACCTAAAGGACGCAGGTAAATATTATTACATCGCTTTCTTTACTTTATAAATTTAAACATTAAAAAGAAGCTCATTCACTTAGAGCTTCTTTTTTTCTGTATTCACTTGGACTTAGACCTGTAAATTTTTTGAAGGACCTTGTAAAATTCGATGGACTTGTTAGACCAAGTTCCATAGAAATTTCTGTTATGTTTTTATTTGTATTAGTCAAAATTTCCTCTGCCTTAATCATCCTCAAATTATTGAGGTACTTAATAGGAGTGTACTGAAATTTTCTGGTGAATTTTTTGTTTAGGTTTGACTTAGAGATTTTAAATTTCTTTGTAAGCAAATCTAAAGTGATATCCTTGTCTAAATTCTCTTTAATAAACTTTTCAATTAAAATAATTTTTTCGTTTCTTTCTTCCTTTTGATAAGATTTTCTTATTTCAGAAGTTTTTTCTCGCGTGATATCGTAAATTAAATCAAGAGCCTTTATAGAAATCCCTAAGACGTCTTCACTTTTTAGGACTTGAATAAGTTCATTTGCCCTTTGAATTAGTTTTTCATTCCTATAGACAAAACCCACATCCTTTATGGAATTTATTTTTTTCAAAAATTTCCCTAAGATTTTCCCCTGAAAGGAATCCTTCTCTATCTGATTTTCAAAAATAATAAAATTAAAGGCTTGAACCCTGTCCTTGGTTGTATAAGATTCCCTTGCATAGGGAAGGGCCTTGCCAATAAAAATTTCTCTCGTTATTAAAATCTTTGTATCATTGATATAGGTAAAGTAATTGCCCTCATAGCTATAAGAAATCCTATAACCCTTCATCCCCTTACTATTAGAAGCCTGCACTTGGTACCTTTCCCTTAAGTCAATATACATTAGCATAAGTCCAGGGAAGAGTTTATAATTTTTAATTTTATTTTTAGGATGGCTTATTCCTTGATACTCTATAAAATCATCATTATCATCTACGACCTCAAAGTCCCAGGAAGCTAAATACTTATTATTTTTCATTTACAAACTCCAAAATATTTTCATCTGCACTCTTAATAAATTCATAATCGTGTGTGATTATAATAATTGTTTTGTTTTGCTTTTTCATTTCCTTTAAGAAGCCAATTAATTTTTTCATATTCTTTAGGCACAAGCCAGAAGTTGGTTCATCTAACAAAACTATTTCCTTCTTGCTAGCAAGGGCTAGTCCAAGGGCAAGCCTCTGCTTCTCTCCTCCAGATAGGGCTTGAGGGTGGCTACCCTTTTTATCCCAAAGTCCCAAATCACGCAAGATTTTTTCCTTTAAGAGATCATCATCTGATACTATGGAAATTTCTGAGTAAACTGAATCTGTAAATAATTGATAGTTCACATCTTGCATAACAAGAGAAATTTTTTCATAGGGTCTCTTTATCTTCTCAGACCCATAATATAAATCTCCCCTCTGTCCCTTATTAAGTCCACAAACATTTCTTATAAAGGAGGTCTTGCCTATTCCGTTGGCTCCAATTATAAAATAAATTCCCCTGTCAAAAGATAGGTTAAAATCAAAAACTACCTTATCACTCCCCCTATACTTGCAAAAAAAGTTTCGACACTCCATTATCTTGTCATGGTCAAAATTCTTATCAAAAAAAGATTTTTTTATGTATTTATCCTTATTCAAATCTTCCTTTTTTATTTCCCTTAGGGTCCTTAGCTTATGATTTTTTATAAATTCATCATTTACCTCTTCTCTATCGTATGAATTTATTTTTTTATCCTCTATGACAAAGAGCTTATCCATTATGTCCCTTAGGTAATAAAGCCTATGCTCTGCAATAATTATAATTTTTTTCTTTTCCTTTAATATCTCAATAATATTTTTTAATCTCTCAATTGAATTATTGTCGAGAGAGGCAGAAGGTTCATCAAAAATATAAATTTCATTATCCATTAGGGCAACAGACGTAATTGCAACAAGTTGTTTTTCTCCACCTGATAATTTGAATAAATCCCTGTCAAGTAATTTGTCTGTCCCAAAAATCCTTGTATAGTAATCTATTTTACTTAGTATCTCCTCTCTTTTTACATTTCTATTTTCAAGAGCAAAGGCCATCTCATCACTTGAATTGATGCAGTAAAATTGATTTTTAGGATTTTGAAAAACTGTGGAAATATATTGACTCCTATCGCTTATGCCCTGGTCAAATAAATTTTTTCCCTTAAATAAAAGCTGACCCGAAATTCTGGCATTATTTATCTCTGGAATTATACCATTAATTAGCTTTATGAAAGTTGACTTACCTGAACCTGACTGGCCACTTATTACATTTACACTACCCACTTCAAAGGACAGATTAATATTTTCAAATATTGTATTTTCTTTGCCCTCATAATTTTCATAGGCTAAGGATAAATTTTTAAACTCTAACATATTTTCACCCTGATGAATAAAACAATTATAAAAATTCCAAAGGCTATTAAGACATAATCCTGCAACTTTAAGCTTGCATCAGAAATAGATGACCTATCGCCCTCAACTCTCATTCCCCTTGTCATAGCTGATATGGCAACATCATCAGCAGTCTGTGATGTGATCATTAAAAGTGGGACAAACTTATATTCCATAATCTTACCAGGCTCTTTGAAAAAGTTTTTCATACTTAGGCCATGCATATACATGGCCTCATTTATTTTAATGTAATCTTCCTTTATTGAATAAAAAAATCTAAACATTACAGAAACTGGAATAATCAAAAAATTTGGCAATCTTATTTTCTGTAAAGAGTAAACAAGGTCACTCATTTTTGTTGTAACTATAGCATAGTAACCCATCATAACCCCAGGCAAGATTCTTATAATTATCCCTGCATAAAGATTTAAAATCATTGTAAAAAAGTTTTGCGAAAGATTAAGCAAGAGACCTTGTGCTAGGACTGCAACAGAAGTATATAAAAGTCCCTTAATTAAAAGGGACCACTTTCTATCAAATAATGCAAGTAAATAGGGAAAGATTGCTATTAGAATCCCAAGATAATAATATCTCCTTCCAAGAGAACCTTCAATGGCAGCAATCCCTATTACATTTGTTAAAAATATTTTTGTCCTAAAGTCGATTTTCATTAAACCATTCCTGCTTTTTTGAAGTGCTTGTTTAGGATTTTAATTCCAATAGTGCAACCTAAATATCCACCTAACATACCTACTAGAACTACAGGTATAAAGGACCAAGTTGGCATAACAGATAATAGTTTTTCTGCATATTCTGCTCCATAATCTCTATCTATTAAAGATTGAACAAAGGCATCTCTAGCAAAATAAATTGGTATTAAATTTGCAGCTCCAAAAAGCATAAAGACCATGTAGGTTAGTCTTGCAGTCTTTACTGACTTATAACCACCATTTTTTAATATCATCTCACAGATTAAGGACAAGACAATTATGGCAGGAAGAACTATTGCCCCATGACCAGACATTGAAAATACAAGTCCAAAAACTATACCCATTATTAAGACCATACCAAACTTGTCTATCTTTGTTGAATAAAGCATAAAAACTGGTCCTGAAAGTAAACCACAAGCAAAGGGAACTAGTGGCATAAGAACAGGTATAAAACCTATCATACCTCCACACCAAGTTGCCATGACAGTTAAAAGTGAAAATACACCGGCATTTACTAAATCCCGAATTCCAAATTTTTTCATTTTATCTCCTCCTAATATACAAATTCTTCTGACTTCTTTGAGGACTCAATCATCTTCTTGTAAGTCTTGCTTCTTTCTAGTAGTTCTTCATGTCTTCCAAAGTCTTCAATTTTTCCGTCCTTCATAACAATTATTTGATCTACATTTTCTATTGACTTCATCCTGTGGGAGATTATGATGACAGTTTTGTTTTTTGTTAATTTGTTCAAAGACTCTTGGATGTACTTTTCATTTTCCACGTCAAGTGATGCAGCAATTTCATCTAAAAGAATTATTTCTGCATCCTTTAAGAAGGCCCTCGCTATGGAAATTCTTTGTCTTTCTCCTCCAGATAAGTTTGAACCATTTTCGCCAATTTCTGTTTCATATCCCCTTGGCAATTTCTTTACAAAGTCATCGCAGTTTGCAAGTCTTGCTGCTTCAAGGACTTCTTCATCACTGGCACTGGACCTGCCCAGCCTAATATTTTCCATCACTGATCCATTAAAGAGGGTTACATCTTGAAAGACCATAGAAATGTGTTTGAACAAGTCTTGTGTGGCAATATTTTTTATCTCCTTGTCATCAATTGTGATTTCTCCAGAGTCATAATCATATAGCCTTGCCACTAATTTTATTAGGGTAGACTTACCGCAACCAGATGGACCAACAAGGGCAGTAGTCTTTCCCTGCAGAGCCTTAAAGGAAATATTATCTATAACTTTTTTGTCATCTAGATAAGAGAAGGAAAGCTTCCTTCCATCAATGTCAAAGGACTTCAAGTCTGCTCTATTTCCCCTTTGAATTTTTTCATTCCTTAGGGCCTTTATCTTTTCAACTGGCGAATTAATATACATTAACTCTCCATAGAATTGGTTGAAGGCAGCAACTCCATCAATTAATCTTGCTGATGCAAATAAGTAGCCTGCAAAATACAAGATATTTATTTCTCCATCTATCAAGCTGTTTAGTCCAACATATATTGCAAGGGCAAGGGATAAGTTTGCCACAACTGTTGCAGAAACAATGGGGATAACTTGTCCCAATTCCGATTTAATATGCTCCTTTTCTAAAGACCTAACAAAGTCAACACCACTTTTTTCCTTTTCTTCAGTCAAATTGTAGGACTTGATCTCTGTTGATAGGTCAATGAGTTCTTGGAACATCTTTGAGGACTTCCTTTGCTCCTTGTAGTAAGACCTTATTCCCTTCTTTTGCATCCTGCTGGAAAGCAAATTCAAGATAGCAGAAATATAAATTGGAATTATAACTGCAAGACCAAGTTTAAAATTCCCAATCAATAGTAAAATCGAAATAATTATTAGATTTATTATGAAGCCATAAAAGCCTGGCACTGCATGAGAAAGTCCATGCTCAATTGCCTCTACATCCTTCATTATTGTTTGAGAAAGATCTGTTAAATCTCTACTTGAATAAAAGCTAAGAGGCAAGTCCTTAATTATTTCAGAAATTTCTATCCTTAGATTTGCAGACTCCTTATAGGTTTCATTGTAAGTTGTAATGTAGTCCCTATTAATTACAAAAATCATAAGAAGGGCAATTATTATATAGGCGATGACCGTAAGCCTTGGACTAAAGTCCCCTAAGTTTAATAAGCCTTGCATTACATACATAAGAAGAAAAATAGGTAGCATATAAGAAAGGGTCTTTAGGCTGGAATATCTTATTGCAACTAGGGCACCCTCTGCCCCCTTGTCTGTAAGTCCATAGCGATTTTTCAAATAATTTTTCATCAGTCAACCCTCCATTCATTTGCCTTCATATACATTTCCACAAACTTCTTATACTTACCATCTTCCTCATAAAGTTTATGGTGACTACCTCTTTCAACTAGCCTTCCATCTTCAATTAAAAGAATTTCATCAACTCCCCTTATGGAAGTGAGCCTGTGGGCAATCATAATTGTAGTCCTGTTTTTTATTAATTCCTTAAAGGCAATTTGTAATTCATACTCGTTTTCAGGGTCAGCAGCTGCTGAAGCTTCGTCCATAATTATTATTTTTGGATCCTTTAAGAAAATCCTAGCAATACTTACCCTTTGCTTTTCTCCACCAGAAAGATTTACACCTTCTGCTCCAATCACTACATCATAAGCATCCTTGAATTTGTCTATGAACTCATCACACCTTGCAAGTTTTAATGCCCTTAAAACTTCTTCATCAGTGGCATCACTTTTCGCAAGCTTGACATTTTCGAAAATAGAAATACCTTGGAAGAGTTGTGGATTTTGAAAAACAATTCCAATATTTTTCATAAGACTTTCCTTGTCATAGGAAGAAACATTTTTACCTCCAATTAAAATTTCTCCTGAGTCAACGGGATACAAGCCAGAAATTAATTTTGCAATAGTCGACTTACCTGAACCCGAACTACCCACCAAGGCATAGACCTTATCTTCTTCAAGACTGAGAGAAAACTTATCTAAAATTTTATTTTTTCCATCATAAGAAAAGTCCACGTTCTTAAACTCAATATTCTTATTTGTGAATTCTCTTTGACTTCCAAATTCTATTTCCTTCGCCTTCATCTCATCAAATAAATTTTCAAGATTATCAACAGCAGAGTTGGCTTGGAAGATATACATGGCTACATACATAATTTTCATTGTGTTAGAAAAGAATATCCCCATGAATAAAGTGAAAAATAAAATTTTTGCAGCCCAAAGGCCAGGATCAGCTCCCCTGTTTACCATAAAGATTCCAAAAAATATTGGCGTAATTATAAAAATATTTAAAAGCCATTGGAAGAGGACGAAGGGAACCCTACAGGACATAGAATACTTGTAGACCATCTCCTTATAAATGAGGATTGAATCGTAAAGTTTTTTAAAACCAATTAGTGGCGCATTAAAAATCTTTACTACAGGCATGGCCCTTACATACTCAACTGCACCTGCATTCATTTCATCAAGCATATCCATATACTTCTTCATAAAGGACTGATCACCCATCATATTTTTTACAAGGACTAAACTTATTAGGACAATGACTACAAAAAATATTCCAAGATATAAATCCAATAGGAAGGTCAAGATAATCATAAGTATGGGAGTCAAAAATGCTGCAGTTTGATCAGGTATTAGGTGGGCAACAATCATGTGAGTTTGCTCAACATTGTTGTCAATTATTTTTCTCACTTCTCCAGAATTATGTAGGTCAAAAAAAGTATTAGATGCCCTAAGAAGATGCCTTATACCTCTTTCACGAAGACGAGTTTCAAGTCTAAAGCCTGCTAAGTGACTCATCCAAAGTCCAATAAAATATAAAAGACCATAAGCGATAAATAAAATTAAAATCTTTATGGCAAGACTTCTTCCCTCTGACAAGACCCCACCAGTAAAAACATTCCTTAGCAAAATCCAAATTAAATAATAGGCATAAAATTCTAAAACAATGCCCACCATTGTAAGTATACTTGCAAGAAAACCGTGAAGCCTTCTCTCAGGTATGTAGGAAAATAATTTTTTGTATAATTTCAAAATAAAACTCCTCTCTTTATTAAATAAAAATTAATTGATAACAATTATCGAGATTATTATAGTATTTCTTTGTTCAATTTTCTTAACAAAAATTCTTTTCTATTCAAAAAAATTTTTAATTATATTCAATTAGATTTTATTTGTCATATTTTTCTTTCATCACAAGCATACAAAAATTTTTTATTAATCCACTTTGCAAGAAAGCAATAAAAAAAGTCCCACATTCATCATGTGAGACTGTTTTAAAAATTCTAAATTGTTTTACATATAATTTTCTGCTTTTAGACTAGCCTTTGATGGTGAGAATAGCCTTGAGTATCCTTCAACTAAGACTACAGCACAAAGACTTGGTAGGACCCAAGACAAACCACTTGATGCCATTGGAAGGCTTGCTTCAAGCTTTGTCAAAAGAGGTAGACTTAGATTAAATGTTGACTTGGCAACAGACACAAGTGGTAGGGCAACTGCAAAGAAGGCTGATGCCTTATAAGAGTATTTAGAGTAACCAACAAAGTCATGAGTAAATCCTAGAAGTATTAAGACTAGGGCAACTGGATATATAACAGTTAGTAGTGGCACTGATAAAGCAAGAAGTTTATTAAGACCGAAGTTTGCCATTACAAAGGAGAAGAAAGTCCAAAGGAAAACCCATCTTCCATAAGACATCTTGTGGTTAAAGAGAGAGCAAAAATATTCAGATCCACTTGATATTAAACCTATGCAAGTTGTTAAACAAGCAAGAGTAAATATTGAAGCCAAAAGAACTAAACCAAAGTTGCCAAATACAAGCTTAACAGCTTCTGTAAGAACAACTGCACCATTTTCTACACCAGCGAAGGCCTTTGAAGTAACCATACCCATTGTTGAAAGCATTAAGTAAACTACAAACAAAACACTACCTGCAAGTAGACCAGCCTTAGCAGTGTAAGAAGTAACAAGCTTCTTATCTTCAATGCCAAATCTTCTTATAGCAAGAGTAACAACAAAACCAAAGTTAAGAGCTGCAACTGCATCCATAGTGTCGTAGCCTGCAAGGAAACCAGCAACTACTGGGGTATCCTTGTAATTTCCAGTAGCCATTGCAGGAGCCTTTGGTAAAGTCATAACTTTTGCAAACATTATAAATATTAAAAGTAAAAGTGTTGGAGTTAGATACTTGCCAACTCTAGCAACTAACTTGTTAGGCTTTAAGCAAACCCACATTGCAACAGCAAAGAATACAAAGGTATAGGCAAGCCTTACAAGAGATAAGTTAAAAGTTTCAGGTACATAAGGTGCTATTGCCATTTCAAAAGGAACAGATCCAGCTCTTGGTATTCCAAGTCCAGGTCCTATAGAAAGGTATATTGCAGTAGTAAAAACTAAGGCGAACTTTTCTCCAACTCTTGAAGATAAATTTTTAAGTCCGTCAGTCTTACCAACAGCTATAGCTCCAAGGACTGGGAAGATAATTGCAGTGATAGAGAAAGCCAAAAGAGAAATAATAGTTTTGTTTCCTGCTTGGTTTCCTAAAAATGGAGGGAAAATTAAATTTCCAGCTCCAAAAAACAATCCAAAGAGCATTATGCTCACTTGAGTAAACTGACTTCTTGATAAATTTTTCATTCTTTCCTCCTAATTTTTAATTTTATAAATAAAAAAGTCCCTTGTCTAAATAATAGACAAAGGACGAATTATCGCGTTACCACCTTAGTTCTTACAAATATGTAAGCTCTCTTAACAAGCATCAATCAATGCCGAGTATAGATAACGCCTACTAAAGCGGCAAATCTTACTGAGGTTCAGACTTGCATAAAGAAAAAGGATTTTCGAATTTATCTCCATTATAGACTTTCACCAAACGCCTACTCTCTGAAAACTTTAATAAACCTACTCGTTTTTTCCAATATTTTTTATAAATAAAATTATGATTTGCTTTACATTATAGGAAATAAAAATCAACTTGTCAAATGCTTTTTTAAAAATTTTCATTTTGTTAGATTTATAAAATTGAACACAAAAAAACTGTCGCTTTCACAGGACAGTTTTAATTTGAATTTGAAATTTATTTTATAAGACTTCAATAAAAACCTGATGCAAAATTTTAAATTCCCACAAAGACCTCGACAATTTTTCTAATCTTATCAAGGACAGATTCTTTTTTCTTTTCTCTTGCACCATGCCTGCGTGAAGTTGGTGGAAGAATTCGGTCTAGTTCATCCCCTGCATAGTCCACGTATCCCTTGCTAATTGATTTTTCAATAAACCTTTTTGAATCATCCTTTAAATTTTCATCTTCTATCAAGTCACTTATCTTTTTACTCTTCTCCTTCTTTGCAAAAGTGTAAAAAGACTCTAAGATGTCATCAGTATTTTTTAATTCAGACAACTTAGTTGAGTTAATAAAGTTCATAATTAATTCTTCCTTAGCTCTTGTGCCAAGACTGGACCTAATTACCCTTCTTACTTCAACTTTAATACTTTCAACATCTTCATGTTCTTTAGACTTTTCCAAAATTAGAGATAGAATATAGTCGAGATTAATTTCATCAGTTTTAAGCAAGTCGATTTGAAATTCTAGGTCAGAAAAATCAATTCCCTCATCAGACTTGCCTTCCCCTCTAGAACTTAAAACACTTTCTCTAATGTCAACATAGACACTTTTCATGTCTTGCATCTGCCTATCAGAAATAATCTTTTCAAAGTTTTCGAACTCATCAAAGTTTTTCAAAATATTTTCAGACTTGAGGAGTTCTCCAAAAAGTTCTGCAAATTCTTTCTTGTCTGCTTTCAAAACAATCTCTGTTGGGTCTGGAAATTTTGAAACCAACTCATTACAAATTTCTATATAACCCTTTTGAACCTTACCAGTTTCCTCATCCTTAAAACCATTGATGTATTCTTCGTAGGACTTTTCCAAGATGACATTTACGCTGTTCTCGTCTCCAAAAGTCTTAATCGCATCCTTCGTTGCCTTCTCCAAGTCCCTAAAGCAAACAATATTTCCAAAAGTTTTTACCTTGTTGAGGATCCTATTAGTTCTTGAAAAAGCTTGAATAAGTCCATGATACCTTAAGTTCTTGTCAACGAAGAGGGTGTTCAAAGTAGGAGCATCGAAGCCAGTTAAAAACATACCAACAACAATAAGCAAGTCAACTTGTTTATCCTTTACCTTTAAAGATAAGTCCTTGTAGTAATTTTGGAATTCATTTCCATTAGTAGAGAAGTTAGTCTTAAAGTAACCATTGTAGTCATCTATTACCTTATCCAAAAACTCCTTTGCAGATGACTCCATGGCAGAAGGATCAAAATTTTCTTCAGAAATTTCTCCAATAGCCCTTTGCTCTTCATTAGCTGCAAAACTATAAATAGTAGCTACCTTCAACCTCTTATCTTCTGGCAGAGACTCCTGTTGCCTTTGAAACTCTTCATAATATAACTTAGCAGCATCAACACTTTGCACAGCAAACATTGCATTAAATCCATTGAGCCTTCTATGCTTCAAGTCATAAAACTCATTGCGGTGGGTCTTGGTATCAAAGACATCAAGAATGTATTTAGTAATCTCACTTATTCTCTCAGGATGAAGAAGCATCTTCTTTTCTAACTTCTCTAACTTCTTTTCATCATCTTCCTTTTCAGCACTTTTGAATTTAGGCTTGATGTTGTTGTAATCAACCTTGAACTTTAGGACCTTTCCATCACGAATGGCATCAGTGATTACATAAGAGTGGAGTTGTGCTCCAAAAATTCCTGCAGTTGTATCACCACCAAGAGAATTTTCAGGGAATATTGGCGTACCAGTAAAACCAAATTGGTAGTATTTCTTAAAGGCCTTCCTTATATTTTTTTGTGCATCACCAAATTGAGATCGGTGACACTCATCATAAATAAGAACACATTGCTTATCGTAAATTTCATGATTAGGATTCTTCTTCACAAACTCATTTAACTTTTGAATAGTGGTTACAACAATCCTGTTGTCATCCTTTTCGATGCACTTCTTAAGCTCCTTAGTATCCTTGCTACCATTGACAGAGTCAGGTTGAAATCTTTGGTACTCCTTCATAGTTTGATAGTCAAGATCCTTCCTATCAACAACAAAGAAGACCTTGTCAATAAAGTCCAAATTAGTAGCAAGCCTTGCCGCCTTAAAAGAAGTTAAAGTCTTACCAGACCCAGTAGTGTGCCAAATAAAACCACCAGCCTCAGGCCTGCCAAACTTTTTCGCCTCATAGCTAGACCTTATCTTCCATAAAATTCTTTCAGTAGCAGCAATTTGATAAGGACGCATGATCAAGAGAGTATTGTTGACGTCAAAGACACAATACTTAGTAAGAACTTCAAGCACAACACGTTTTTCAAAAAAAGTCCTAGTAAAATCCTCTAAGTCACAAATAACTTTATTCTTAGCATCAGCCCACTCACAAGTGAACTCATAATTATTTTTGTTTTGTGCCGTAGTGTTTGCAAAATACCTAGTATAAGTCCCATTAGAAATTACAAAAATTTGAACAAACTTATAGAGAGAATTATCACTATTAAAACTTTCCTTGCTATACCTGTGAATTTGATTAAAGGCCTCATGCAAGTTTACCCCTCTTTTTTTAAGTTCGATGTGGACAAGGGGCAAGCCATTTACCAAAATCGTCACATCATAGCGATTATGACTTTTGCCCTCTCCCTTCACCTGATTGGTAACCTGCAAGAAATTATTGTGAATATTCTTCTTGTCAATAATCTTAATGTTTTTCAAATGACCATCATCAAAAGTGAAATCATAAATATAATCTTCTTGAATCTTCCTAGTCTTTTCAACCATTCCATCACTGGGAGCATCTAAATACTCAACTAAAAATCTTTTCCACTCATCATCAGAAAAGGAAAGACTATTTAACTTCTCAATTTGTAGCCTCAAGTTCCTATACAAGTCCTCACTGGTCCTCGTCTTTATAAACTCATAACCCTGAGAAACTAAATTATCAATCATCTTCCTTTCAAGGTCACCTTCACTTTGATAGGAAGACTCTCTGGCACTTAAATCCCTTTTAAAATTTGCAAGAATAATTCCATTTGTCATCTCAGCAATAGTCGCCGTATTGTAATTTATAATTTTCTCGGACATAATAACTCCTTTCTACTTAGGAAAATTCAAAAGCCTTTCTCTATAATACTCATACTGTTTTTGTCTTAACTCAATCTCTTTAGGTAAGCCTTCCTTAATGTCATTTACCAACCTATCAAACTTGTCTAGGATAGAAACAACTTTTTCTTGTACCTCCATTGGTGGCACTAAAATTTTATATTCCATTATTTTTTTCTTATCCCCTCTTGGCATCTTCGCACCTTTTGAAAAATTAATATTATAATCAAAAAATTTCTCAGAAGATAATACTTGATATAAATATTTTGGTAATATATTATTCTTCCAATCGTCTTTTATTACAAAAATAAGAACATCTCCATTTGCTCCACCAAATCTATCTGAGAGCCAAATTTTTCTTAAATAAGGTCTAATATTCCCTAACAAAACATCATTCTCTCTAAATATATTAACTTTTCCTTCCGGCGGTAAATAAGAAGAATCAACTTTCCCACATTTATCTTTTAACAAATTATCTACACCAACATAATTGCTGTTGTTCAAGTCATTAACATTAATTTTTTCATTAGAATAATTTGTTATATCTTTTAATAAGAAATCACTAACATTATATATAAATCTAATTCCCACAATATCGCACGCTTGCTTTAATGTAGCAAAGTAACTCCTAAGAGTTATTTTGCGGCTTGCGGCGTGCGGCGTGCTACCACTACTATCTTCAAATGTCAATAGTTTTTCACGATAATATTCATATTGTTTTTGCCTTTCTTCAATCTCCTCTGGCAACAAACCCTGAGTATCAGAAAGCAGGTCTTGAAACTTATCCAAAACCTCAACAACTTTGTTTTGAATTTTTTTATTAGGAATTGGCAATTTTATATTTCTAACCATATCACTTGTTAAAGATGGAATTCCCGTTTGTACATAATTAAATCTGTATTGCTGTAAAAAATAATACAAAAACTTTAAATTTAATAGGAAGATTGTAAAATGAAGTTAGCCAAATAAAAGTAAAAAAGTCATGTAAACTTTGTGATATATTAGTAATGACCAAAAAACCAAATTCACAAAGGAGATTTACATGACTTATCTAAATAATAACACAAAGAGAAACATTAAAGGAAGCCATCTTTCAGAAAAAGAAATGATTTTAATAGAGGCGTATAAAGGCGAAGGATATAGCAATAGGCAAATTGCTAAAAAATTAGGTAGATGCCACCAAACAATAAACAATGCAGTTAAAAAAGCTAGCGTTATTCAAAAGAGAC